>DATJQB010000291.1:0-2500 GCA_035506075.1 Bacteroidota bacterium
TGTTCTCAAAAATATCGTACTGCTTTTCTCGTTCGCGAAACGCCCACATCCAGACGGTGAGTGCGCCAACGTCCATCGCGAGGGATCCCAGGAACATGAGGTGCGATGAAATGCGGGCAAGCTCAGAGATCATCACCCGGAGATATTGTGCCCGGGGAGGTGCTTCGATTCCCAGGAGTTTCTCGACTGCCAGTGCGTAGGCAGTGTTGTTATTCATCGGCGAGAGATAATCAAGCCGATCCGTGTGAGGGATGAACTCGTGGAAGGTGCAGTTCTCTGCAAGTTTCTCGTAGCCGCGATGCAGATATCCGACTTCCGGCACACAGCCGACCACTGTTTCCCCATCGAGCCGTATGAGCAGCCGGAGCACGCCGTGCGTTGCCGGATGCTGGGGGCCCATGTTGAGGATCATGTCGTTTTCAAGCGGATCCTCGAACGACACGCTCGTGTTCTGGTCTTCCAGCGCCTGAAGAATCTTCGACTTCTTTGAAACTTCGTCTGTTCGCGTTTCCATCACTTGTTCTTCGGGAGAGAAAGGGAGCCGGGGATTCCCATAAGCGGAAAATCTTTCCGGAGCGGATAATGCTCAAAGTCTTCCGGCATATACACCCGCCGGAGATCGGGATGGCCTTCGAAGACAATCCCGAACATATCATACGTCTCGCGCTCGTGCCAGTTCGCCGTTCCCCACAGGCTTGTGACCGAGGGGACTTTCGGATTTTCCTCTTCCACAAACGTCTTGAGCCGGATGCGGAACCTGTTCTTCATCGAAAAGAGATTGTAAATCACTCCAAAGCGCTTCTCGGATGTGTTCATGTCAATGCCGCACACGTCGGCAAGAAGGTTGAAGTTCAGTTCGGGATTTTCCTTCAGGAAACGACACACCTCGACGATCCGATCTTTCGGGACGACGATCGTCAGCTCGCCACGGAATTCGGACGCAACGATGGCTTGCTCGCCAAATGTTGCCTTCAGCTTCTCAATAATCACTGCGTTCATTCGTTAGCCTGATATAATCGGGAGTGCCTGGGGCTGGTTGAGCTTCGGGTCCCCGACATACGCCGGGAAGCTTCCCTTACTCTCTCCCCTCTGCACTTTTTCCTGCAGCTTGATCAGCGCATTCAGCAGATTGTCCGGCCGCGGCGGACATCCTGCGACATAGACATCGACAGGCAGAAACTGATCGATCCCCTGCACAACCGAATAGGTTCGGTACATCCCCCCGGACGACGTGCATGCGCCCATCGCGATCACCCATTTGGGGTCCGGCATCTGGTCATATATCTTCCGGACGACTTTCGCCATTTTGTACGTCGTTGTTCCCGCGACAATCATCACATCCGATTGGCGCGGAGAGAAGCGGAACACTTCAGAACCAAATCGTGCGACGTCGAACCGCGGACCCGCGAACGCCATCATCTCGATCGCGCAGCAGGAAATCCCCATCGGCATCGGCCAGAGCGAATTCTTACGGCACCAATTAATGGCAAGGTCGATCTTTGTTGTGAGGAAACTATCCCCCAGCGCATGCTCTAATCCCATTGCAGAGCTCCTTTCCTCCAGACGTAAAAATATCCCACCAACAAGATACCTATGAAAACAACCATTTCAATAAATCCTCCCACTCCCAGCTGCTTGAAGGACACTGCCCAGGGATAGAGGAAAACCACCTCAATGTCGAACAAGATAAAAAGCACTGCGACCATATAATACTTGACGGAAAACCGCTCCCGCGCACTTCTGACCGGCTCCATCCCGCTCTCATATGTCGAGAGTTTCTCCTCAGTCGGTCTGCGAGGGCCGAACCATTCGTTCAGCTTGACCATGACGACACCGAAGGTGATACCCCCGGCTACCATCACGAAAATCGGAATGTAGCTTTCAAGCATAAAAACACCCGAAGAGTGAAAATCGTTGCAGTTTGCAGGTCTTCCGCGTGCAAAATTCCAATGAGTCTAATCAAAATTGCCTAAAAAGTCAAACAAATCAGCGGGTTTCGGGAATTTCCGGGAATGATTCCTGCGAAGAGCACCGAGGCTCTCACAAGGAGAAACCTGTGCAGACGGGTCGACCTTCCTTCAATCAATGAAGCTTCAGCTCGACACCTTCGAGCGGCCAGCGAGCGCGCAGCCGCAGCGTGTCAGGAAATTGCGTGAATCGTTCGGACGGCTGATATGGAAAAACCTGTCCCCGCGTGTACTTCATATTGCCGTCGCGATCACGAAACGCATGGAGAAGGTACTTCCCTTCAGGCAAGTCGTTCATCACGAAGGGGCCAGTCTGCGAAACCTTGAATGTATAATCACGTGGTTCCTTCCGCGAAACGTTGCGGGCAGTGATGTAGAAATCTCCCCGTTGATCCACCCTGCTGCCGTCGTTGACAAAGCCCTCGATGCTGCTGAACGACTCGTCGTCGATTGTCTGGAAGTGAAATGTTCGAAGCGAATCTTTGCCGGGTTTTCCCGTCAGGTCCTTCACACTCCTCATGCCAAAACGCAAT
>DATJQB010000292.1:0-5930 GCA_035506075.1 Bacteroidota bacterium
CCAGCTCGAAGCATTATACGAGGGATTCTTTGAGGCGATTGCAGAGTCCGCCCGTTCAGGGTTGTTTGATGTTGTTTCCCATTGTGATATCGTCAAGAAGTTCGGGAAGTTCACAAGCAGGCGTGTACGGGACTTGAGGTACGCCGCGATGGAGGAGATCAGGAAAGCCGATCTGTGTATTGAAGTGAATACTTCAGGATTCCGCAAACCGGAACGGGAGCAGTATCCGGGTACGGAGATACTGTCGATCGCGAGAGATCTTGGCATACCGCTGACGATTGGCTCGGATGCTCATTCACCACAGGATGTGGGAAGGGATTTTGACAAGGCAGCAGAGCTCATCGAATTGTATGGCAACGGAAAGATCGCGGTGTTTGAGAAGCGCCGGCGGTCGATGGTTGCGATTTCCAGGACGGGATCCCAGCACGCATGAATGAGGCGGAAGGACTGACATGAGCTATCAGACGCTTCTTGTTGAAAAGAAGAATCGAATCGCCGTCGTGACGATTAATCGTCCCGACAAGCTGAACGCTCTGAACGCCCAGGCGAAATCAGAGCTGCGATCGGCGTTCGAATCGGTCAAATCTGATTCTGAAATTGATGTGGTCATTCTGACCGGGGCAGGGGAGAAGAGCTTTGTTGCGGGAACAGACATCAAGGAACTGACGGAGCTGGGTGAGTCGACAGGCAGAACTTTCTCGAGAGAAGGGCAGGCCGTCTTCGATCTCATTGAGAACCTTGGCAAACCCGTCATCGCAGCAGTGAATGGGTATGCGCTCGGCGGCGGCGCAGAACTTGCACTCGCTTGTCATATTCGTATCGCAGCAGACAATGCGAAGTTCGGACAGCCGGAGGTCAACCTTGGCATTATCCCGGGGTACGGAGGCACGCAACGACTTGCGCGGGTGGTGGGAAAGGGGAAAGCGATGGAGATGATCCTGGGCGGCGATCCGATCGATGCCCAGGAAGCGTATCGCATCGGCCTTGTGAACAAGGTTGTGCCAATGTCAGAGCTCATGGCGGCTGCAGAATCGCTCGCGATGAAGATAGCATCAAAGGGGCAGGTAGCGGTGCGGCTGGCACTGGAAGCTGTTAACGCCACTAGTGAACTTCCTCTCGGAGCGGGGCAGGCTGTTGAAGCCGGGCTCTTTGGAAAATGCTGCGTCTCCGAGGATTTCAAGGAAGGGACTGCGGCATTTCTTGAGAAACGGAAGCCCGCCTTCCGAAACAAGTGAGGGATGCCTGACAGCATCAACGGACAAGTTCTCGAACTCGAACGACGGGATCGAATCCCGGAATCTCAACACATTACTCTCATACGGAAAACCATGAGTCAACCCAAGGGTGCATCGAACGATCAATCCAAATTGATGGATAAAATTGTCTCTCTCGCGAAGCGGAGAGGATTTGTGTTTCAGTCCAGTGAGATCTACGGCGGACTTAACGGCTGCTGGGACTACGGCCCGCTTGGAGTTGAGATGCTGAACAACGTCAAGCAGCAATGGTGGAAGAGCATGACGTACCGGGACAACATCGAAGGGATTGATGCGAGCATCCTCATGCATCCGCGCGTCTGGGAGGCTTCCGGCCACGTTGAGAATTTCACGGATCCGATGGTGGACTGCAAAAGCTGCAAGGCCCGCTATCGGCTCGATGTGTTGTTCGAGGATATGTCTGTCAAACGCAAGAAGGAAGCGCTACGCGAGATCGAGCCGGGGACGTACGAGGGGCAGGTCAAAGACGACGTCGTCATCGCGGAGTTCGCGAAGAAAATAACAACCGACGCGGATGCGGCGAAGGTCGTTCCGTTCCTTTCCTGTCCGAACTGTGGCAACAAGGGGACGTTTACGGATGCCAGGAAATTCAACCTGATGTTCAAAACGTTCGTCGGTCCCGTTGAAGATTCATCCGCAGTTGTGTACTTGCGTCCTGAAACTGCCCAGGGAATTTTCGTGAACTTTCTGAACGTCCAATCGGCAGGGCGGCTCAAAATTCCGTTCGGGATCGCTCAGATCGGCAAGGCGTTCAGGAATGAAATCAACACGAAGAACTTCCTTTTCCGCACGCGTGAGTTCGAGCAGATGGAGATGCAGTTTTTTGTGAAGCCGGGGACAGACGATGAGCACTTTGAGTATTGGCGGTCTGAGAGGATGAAATGGTTCGTCGGTCTTGGGATGAAGCAGGAAAAGCTGCAGTGGCACCAGCATCCGAAGGACAAGCTGGCCCATTACGCAAAGGACGCGTACGATATTGAGTATCTCTTCCCCTTCGGATGGGGAGAAATCGAAGGTGTTCACAACCGGACCGATTTTGATCTTTCCCGGCACGAGCAGTTTTCGGGCAAGACGATGAAGTATTTCGATGAGGGGACAAAAGAGAAGTTCACACCGTTTGTCATCGAGACATCGGCCGGCGCCAGCCGGTCGTTCATGGCGTTCCTCGTCGACGCGTATAACGAAGAAGAAGCTCCTTCGGCCGAAGGTGCGATGGAGACGCGCATTGTTCTGAAACTTCATCCGAAGCTCGCTCCCACGAAGGTCGCAATCTTCCCGCTCGTCAATCGTGACGGCATGCCGGAAATGTCGCAGAAGATAGAAGCAGATCTTCGTCAACATTTCCGTGTGTTTTATGATGACAGCGGCGCTGTGGGGCGACGGTACCGCAGGCAGGACGAAGCGGGCACTCCATTCTGCGTCACGGTGGATTCCCAGAGCCTGCAGGACCAGACGGTCACCGTGCGAGAGCGTGACTCGATGAAGCAGGACCGTATCGCTGCGTCTGCACTGAACGGATACATCGCTGAGAGGTTGATGTAACTTGTTCCCCAGAGCATTCCCCGGACTCCATAGGACGTGTCCACGATGCGTACGCCGGTATTTGATGTGGCTCCTCGTTTTGTTTGTGCCGGCGGCGAAGGGTCAGTGGATTGAAGATCCTGCCATCGATGCCCGCGTCCAGCGCGGCATCGACTACATCTATAACATCGAGTTCGACAAAGCGGACAAGGAGTTTGCAGAGGTTGTGCGGCTTTCCCCCGATCATCCGGCGGGCTACTTTTTCCAGGCGATGACCGAGTGGTGGCGGATCCTCAGCAACTTCGACGATGATTCTCACGACAAGCAGTTCTTCGCAATGCTCGACAAGGTTGTCGATATGTGCGAAAAGCGGCTCGACAAGAACAGCGACGATGTCGCCGCGTTGTTTTTCAAGGGGGGCGCGGTTGGGTTCAAGGGGCGGTTGAGAGCGAACCGTGGTGCATGGCTGCTCGCTGCGAAAGACGGACTGGTTGCCCTCCCCGCAATCAGGAAGGCGAACAAACTTGACCCGGCGAACTCCGACGTGTTGCTCGGTATGGGAATCTACAACTACTATGCTGATGTTATCCCAAGCCAGTATCCGGTTGTTAAGCCGCTGACAGTGTTCCTCCCGGGTGGGGATAAGAAAAAAGGATTGGAGCAGCTCGAACTCGCGGCATCGAAGGCTCGCTATGCCAGGGTTGAGGCAATGTATTTCCTGATGCAGACGTACTTCTCTTACGAGAAGCAGTATCTCAGGGCTCTCGAGATTGCCCGTGAGCTGCACACGAAGTACCCGCGTAATCCGCTTTTTCACAGGATGGTTGGACGCTGCTACGTGAGCCTTGGGTACCTCGCCGAGGCATACCAGGTGTTCGTTGAAGTCGAGGAACGGTACAAGAATCACCAGGAGGGGTACGACGACTACGATGCCCGAGAATCATACTACTATACGGGGCGCCACTACTTCCTGGCCAACCGGCTCGACGATGCATTGAGGGATCTCTACAAGTGCGACGAAATATCCCGTAACCTGGACCAGAACGGATCTTCGGGTTTCATGTCGATGGCGAACCTCACAATCGGCATGATCTATGATCTGCAGAAAAAGCGCGGCTCAGCACTGGCACAGTACCAGAAGGTGCTGATGATGAAAGAATACGAGAACACATACAAGGAAGCACATCGGTTCATGGAAAAACCGTACTCGAGGGCGCAGTGATCTTCCGTACGTTTGTTTTTGGGTTGCTCGCATCGCTCGCAGAAGTTCTTGGCGGGTGCATCATCTACTTGAACAAGTCGTGGCCCCGGCGCGTCCAGGAAGCGCTCCTGGCGCTTGGAGCCGGCTTCATCCTCGCGCTGGTGTTCCTGAAACTCGTACCCGCAAGTATCCAGGCCATCGGTGAAAAGGCCATGCTTTTCTGTGTGCTCGGGTTCGCAACGATCCATTTCTTCGAACACACGATTGTCGGACATCTGCATTTCGGCGAAGAAACTCACAGCGATGTCATGGTCTCCAAGACAGCGAGCCTGTCTGCGTTCTCGGGACTCTTTGTCCATGCATTCTTCGATGGATTTACGATTTCGATCGGTATGCAGTTCAATTTCTCCCTCGGAATTCTGATCTTTTTTGGCGTGCTGCTGCACAAATTCCCCGAGGGTTTGACGATTGGGTCCATTGTCAGCGCAGCCGGATATTCCCGAAAAACCGCCCTCTTCTCGGCGCTCGGACTTGCCGGCGCGACGATGCTAGGAGTATGCACCCTGTTCGTATTTCAGTCGATCGGAGCGGTTGCTGTGGGAATCGGATTCGCGTTCTCAGCCGGTGTCGCAGTGTACGTCGGTGCAAGCGATCTCATCCCGGAGATCAACAAGTCGAAAGACCGGATTCCTCCGTTGATTGTCTTCGCGGGAATGATCTTGTTTTACGTAAGTGATCTGCTGCTTGAGAGTATCATGAGGTAGGAATCTGGGAATGGTGCCTGACTAGAGGCCCATACCCAGGGAAATGCGGTGGAGGGAGCCAATCTTTCCGTAGGAATTGAATGCGTAATCAATCACGTACTCGCCGATAAGAATTCCGCCTCCAAGAGACATCCCGGCAAGTCCCGGAGTACCGCCGCCGAGTTTCAGGTCTTTTCGCTGCTGATTATTATACCCCACCCGCAGCCGCACCGATTCGCTCATCAAAAATTCCGCACCGATGGAAAACGAGCTCAGGTGATCCAGCGCCTTCGTCTGTTTGTCGGTCAGGTGATGGAAGTCGAGGTTGAGAAAAACCGGAAGATGCTCAGGGCGCTTTGTAATGCCGATGGTGACGTCGAGCGGCAGCGATTCCTTGACCCCGTCATACGTTTGAAGTTGCGTCCCCAGCGTGAGTACGCTCGCGCCGATGGTGATGTTCTGAGACGGGATGCGATACAGCGCTCCTGCGTCGATGGCGATGCCGGAAGATCTATACTCGCCGATAGAGGAGTAGATGAACTTAAGATTCATTCCGACGGAAGTCACTTCGTCGACTGAGCGACTGATGCCTGCCACGAATTCGAGATCGTGAGCCCCGAAGGAGCCGAGATTGTTCATCGACTCGTCCGTCTGGTTGAACGAGCCGTAGTCGAGGTAGAAAATCCCTCCTCCGACAGTCCCGATTCCCTCGACAGGGCGGGCGTACGAGATGGAACCGCCGTTCACGTCGAGGAGATGTTTCAGGAATCCTACAGAACCTCGCGGCTGTGTGAGAGTGGAAAGCGCACCCGGGTTGTAGAATATCAGGTTGGGATCGTTGGTCATTGAAGCAAAGCTGCCGTTCAGCGCTGCCGCCCGTGCTCCGACCTCATTTCGCAAGAAGCTGAAGGTGCCTCTGTCCTGGGCGAAACACGAAGTGACAACGAGGCCGCACGTGAGTATCCAACCAACGAGTTGTTTCATCGCCAGCAATCTACCCAAATCCCGTCAGAATTTCAAGATTAAGGTTGCCAAGCTTTCCAACGATATCGTACGGCGAAAAATCCCATTGCAACTGAACGCAAAAATGGCTACCTTATAAAGCAATTGAGAAAGCAAACTTGGAGAGTTCGATGAAGCCTGGAATTCACCCTGACTATAAGAAAGCGATTGTCACCTGCGTCTGCGGCA
>DATJQB010000293.1:0-5909 GCA_035506075.1 Bacteroidota bacterium
GAACCGGCGATCTGCCAATCCGAATTGTTTTCGCCACTCTTTGCAGCGACATTCGCAGTGGATCAGACTTCGGATCTGACGGTTGGGGGTTCGACTCCCTCCAGGCGCACTCAAATGTGTGGATTGTACAGGCACAGCGGCAAGAGTTTGTCCTTAGCGCAAGAGTACGAGCTTCTTGGTAGCCACATAGTCGCCTGCCTGCAGTCTGTAGAAGTAGAGTCCACTCGCCAGGCCGGTGCCGTCAAAGCGCACGTCGTGATAGCCAGCGTCTTCGTTTTCGTTGACCAGCCGGGCAACTTGTTGGCCGAGAGCGGTAAAGACGGAAAGCGTAACGTGCGCTCTCGCCGGCAGAGCATAGCGAATTGTCGTGGCAGGGTTGAACGGGTTTGGGTAATTTTGTTCAAGTAAGATGGTTCGCGGTACGGATTCATCCGCACGTCCTATCCGCGTTGTCGGAGCGAGAGTGCGATAAAGGCCGCTGGATTCTGTCCCGATGTACGCGACATCGGATTGATCGAATGCGATGCACTGCACATTCACGTCCTCGGCACCGCTGCTGACATTTTGCCAACTCACCCCATCATCGGTCGAGGAAAACACCCCTTGCCCCCAGGTCCCTGCAAAGAGATGATTGTAGGAATTGAGGCGGAGACATCTCACTTCTTTCCCTGCAAGACCGATTTGGCTCCAGACGGCGCCATCATCCGTTGTCCGGTAGACACCGTTCCCCTGTGTAGCTGCAAAAATCTCGTCGATACTGTTTCTCGCGAGCGATGGGACATTCTGCTTAAGCAACCCGACATCACCCCAGACAAGTCCGTCGCGGTAGGAACTCTGTACACCATAGAAACTAAAAAAATCGATGCCGGACTTGCCTATGAATATTTGCCCACCAGCATCCACAACGATTGAATTCGCGCCCGTGCCCGGTGCTCCGGTCCACGTTTGACCATCGTCAGTTGATGTAAACATGCCGGACGAGCTGCCGGCAAGAAGCTTCCCTGTCGGAATAGGACTGATGTCCAGAATATTGGGTGGGCAAATGGCTGCTTTCATCCAGGAAGTGCCACCGTCCGTTGATCGCAAACCGCCTTCACCAGAGCAAGCAATGACAGTCCCACTGGGAAGAACCTTCAACAACGATATGGTCTGATTCGGAATCACGAACTGCCAGTTCTTCCCGCTATCGGTAGATCGGTAAACGCCACTACTTGCCGCATTGCCCGCATATGTGGGGATGGATACTGCAACTAGCCAACTGCCGGTTGGAGAGAGTACGACTCCCGTAACAGTGACGAAAGGGAAGCCGATTTTATCCCATGTGGCACCATCATCGCTGGATCGAAGAACCCCAAAGCCCCCGGTCCCAAGAAGAATCGCACCCGTAGAATCGACTGCAATAAGCCTGGTTGTCGTATCCGCGGATGAAAAACGATTCCAATGCCCTCCACCGTCGCTTGAACGGAATACAAGCCGGGAGGTCCCCGTTGTGCTTGTCCCACAGGCAAAGAGCTGATCTCCCCGCGTCACGAACATCTCTAGATCATTGCCAAGCTCATCCAATCCGGCGACAGGATTCCAATCAGCCCCGTCATCTGAAGAGCGATACAGTGAACCGTACACGTCCGCAAAGATCTGCCCACGACTATCACTCGCGAGCATCATGGACCACCCTTCCTTGCTCAAAGTCCATGAATCTCCGTCATCGGTCGACCGGTAGATGCCTGTGGCATACGCCGGGGTTGGGTAGGAGCCTGCGTCAACGGCTGCGAAGATATGGCCGTTCGGCGTAACTGTGAGCGCATAGACTTCAAAACAATCTGCAAATGATATCGACTGCCAAGTGCTCCCCCCGTCTGTCGACCGCCGGACTCCCCCGTTATGCACAAAAGAATATATCCCGCCAGTAGTGCCGATGAACAGATGCCCGTTCGGGGCATGGGCAAACGAAATGACTTGATGGTAGAAGTCCGAATCAATGACCGCCCATGTTTCACCCCTGTCTGTGGAGCGACATAGATTCCCCTCGTACGCCAGAATCACGCCTTCGGGGTCGACAAATAGACGATTCGGAGCAGGCAATGCACCTGCAGGTGACCAAACGGCTCCATTGTCCGTGGAACGATACAGGAACTTGCCCTCACCCATGCTTGTCGCAAAAATATCTGCACTCGGGCCGACTGCAAGCACGTCGATGTATCCACCGATCAAGCCCGGTACTTGGCTCCAGTGGGGAGATTGGGCGTTGGCCGACTGACCAGGCGTCATCACAAGAAGGCAAGGAAGGGCTGCCTCACAAAGCGATAGCAACCACTGACGGATCTTCGTTCTTACCGAGAATCCGTCGGTTTTGCGCGTGCAGGAGAGAGTAACGAGGACTCGATACATGTGATCTCCGTGAAATTAGTTCGTGTTTGCCCGATAACCGCCTCGGTCGGTCAGGTTAGCGGGCGAGCACCATGCGCCTCGTCTCGACGATCGTCCCAGCCAAGAGCCGATAGAAGTAGATCCCACTTGAGAGTTGTGAGCCATCGAATTTAGCGTCGTGATACCCTGCCTCTTCATACTCACACCCAAGGGACGCCACGTGTTGGCCGAGGGGATTAAACATGGTCAACGTCACATGTGATCGCTGGAGCGGTGCGTAGCGGATCATGGTCGACGGGTTGAATGGATTCGGATAATTCTGGTACAACACATACATAGAGGGAATTCCGGTCATTTGCGCATCGACAGCACTTGATCCGAGAGTATCGGGAATCTGAGGCTCGGTGGTGCGATAGAGTACACCATTGGAGAGGACATACGCGTAGCTCGCACTGTCAAACTCTGGCATCTCATCCACGCAGGTCATAGTCGCGTGGAGCGTCCTCTCATGGATAGATCTCTCCGGCGTTCAATGTCCAATCCCTCCTGAAGCAATATAGCACCTGGATTGGATTTCTGTTCGGAGATCAGCTGTTCAATTGATCCGGAGCACACGCCATGCCTCTGATGCATGCACTATGTCCAACAGCATCCGCGCTGTGACTGACCGAATGCAGTAAAACCTACTAGTTTCTGCGATGTGCATGAGCGACATTATTCCAGAGAAAGCCCTTTTTGTAGAAATCTCTCGGGACACGCTCCTTCCGGCGATTTAGGTGACAGAAAGAATTGATTCTGAGCGTGGCACTTCATAGCATGTTTTCACGCACAGGTTCTTTGAGAGGGCCTCACTTGGCCACCGCGATGCACTGCGTTGGACAGATGAGGTCTTTTTGTTTTGATCAATAGACGATTCTTTTTCCCGGGGGAATCGATGAAGAGATCTGTCGTACTGCAAATAGTGCTCATCGAACTCATTGCTACCTGTCTCGCCGCCGGATGCCCAGCCGTGACACGGGGAACGGCTTCTGTTTCGCTCACGCCGACCTGGGCAGTGCATCATGCCAATGCAGCCGGCACTCTCGCAGTAAGTCTGGTGGATCTGGTTGTCGACACGAGCGGCAACGTGTATGTCGCAGGATCCTCCTCTACCTCGATGGACGGCCAGGACTACGTCGTCTCGAAGCTCGATCCGGGCGGTAAGACGTTGTGGGTCCGGGAATATGACGGCCCTGGACACTCTGATGACGTTCCAGCTGCGATCAAAATGGATCCCGCGGGCAACATCGTTGTCACAGGAACAAGCCTTGGGACTGCAGGGGCCAACGACATCTGCACGATCAAATATGATCCGGATGGCAATGTCATCTGGACTCAACGACTCTCAACCGGAGGGACCGACGGGTATCAGGCGAATACACTGATTGTTGATGCCGCCGGGTCATCGTATATTCTCGGCGAAACTCAGTCACAATACCAGCATGCATATCTCCTTCTGCTGAAATACGACGTAAACGGCACTCTCCTCCTGAAGCAGCTCCTGGGTGATAACAACGGAGATGCGGCGGGGGATATCACGCTGGACAGCTCCGGGAACATCTACCTCACCGGGAGCATAAACTGGGGAAACGCACGGATCACGGCGAAGTACGCTGCCGACGGGACCTTTCTGTGGCAGAGAACCCTGCCAGGGTACGTCTTTCAGTACATAAGCACGCTTGGAATTGCAGCTAGTCCGGGCGGCGATGTCTACGTTGCAGGAACTCTGGACCAATACTCTCAGCCGTGTGGGCTCTACCTTGTGAAGTTCTCCAATAGCGGCACGCTCTTGTGGCAGGACAGCGTGACATGGAACCAATACGATACGTTCAGGGCGATGTCAATTGACCGTGCGGGCAACGTCTTTGTGACCGGGAACGGTGTCCACGACGGTGGCTATTGGGATGGGATTATCACGGTGAAGTGCGGCCCATCAGGCAACGTGCAGTGGCTCAGGTCCTACGTCATTCCCAATGGCCGGGTGACGACACCGAAAGCACTCCGGGTGGACGCATCAGGCAATGTGTACATCATCGGCCGTTGCGAGGAGAATTATGGAAGCGCAAAGGCGATGACTCTGAAGTATGATTCATCAGGCACGTTTCAATGGGTAGATCAATTTGCAGGATCGCAGGAAGCCTTGAACATCGCACTCGGCCCCAGCGGGAATGTCTATAGTGTGTGCTATGGAGGTGTGATATCTTCGTGCTCCGGATCCGGACACGAGCTCTGGTCATCGGTAACCACCGCACCGGCCTATTCTACTGTTTCGGCTATTGGAGCGGTGTACGCATCGGGTAAGTTCGTTGGGGCCGTCAACAGCCCGGCTTCAATAATAACAATGGCTTTCGGAGCCGATGGCGCGACACAATGGATCGGGCAGCATTCTGACAGCGGAACGAGTTGCGCCGCAAGTGCAATCAACTACGACAGCCAGGGAAATGTCATCGTCGTCGGGCAATCGGGGAGCACCCCTGTGATTCTCAAGATTGGACCCGGAGGTGCGGAGCTCCGAAGCACCTATTACGGCGGGCCCGGAGGTGCCGGGTCCGGACTTGGAACCGTCGCATGGGATTCTTCGGGGAACCTCTATTGCGCCGGCCAGACATCATACGACCGCGGAAGGTTTCTGACCCTCAAATTCGGCAAGGACGGGACAAAACTCCTCGACTTGCACGATGTGATCCCCTGGATCGATCAGCCCGTGGCGCGCGCGATCGCCGTCGACAGGTCGGGGAATATCGTGATCACCGGTTCGGTCTCTCGTGCGGCAGTCCCGGGAGACCCGAACACCCAGCAGTATTGGGCTACGGTCAAGTATGCTCCTGACGGTACACCTAGATATATCCAGTACTACGCCCCGGGCCAGGCGTCAAGAGTAATTGTCGACGGGGCCGGGAGCGCCTATGTTGCCGGCACCACCCCAAACGGGATTGTTGTGGTCAAGTATGATTCTGCCGGCAATCAGGTTTGGGCCACACCATTGAATACCGGTTCATGGTCTGCCGTGGTTGGGATGGCATTTGATCCGGAGGGACACTTCATCGTCGCAGGGCAGGGGAGGCTAGGCTCTCAATCCGCATATGTTGTGATTCGAGTCACGCCTGCAGGGCTCGTTGACTGGTCGTCGTGGTACGCCGCAGTGTCCACATACACCGCCGGGGCAAACCCATATACAATGACGATAGATGGGAAGGGGAACACCTATGTCGTAGGCGAGACGCAGGACTCCTCGGGCCTCAATAGTTGTCTGACGGTGAAGTTTACCTTGCAGGGGGCTATCGAATGGGATGCCCTGTATCGTTACGACGGGACGTCGGGTAGATCAAATTCAACCGGACGAGGGATCGCGCTCGATAGTGACGGCAATGTCTACATACTGGCGAATTCCTCGAATGGTACGGGAATGGCTGAGATCACCACTGCACTGCAATACAAGCAGCCCCTCACTGCCATTCATCAGCAGGGAAGAACGATCCCAGCAGAGACATCACTGCTGCAGA
>DATJQB010000294.1:0-36060 GCA_035506075.1 Bacteroidota bacterium
CATCGCATCTCTCTTCCGGCACATACATGTACGTCTTGACATCGGGCAGCGTCCGCCTGACGAACAAGATGGTGCTGGTGAAGTAAAGCAAGAAGCAATGTCGAATGCCGAACAGGCAATGACGAACAAAGAAGAGAGCACCACGACTTCATAGTTCAGAGTTCGGCTGTTCGATGTTCTGAAACTTACGGGCATCTGGCTGCATAAGCTGGATGCCCGTTTTGTTTGTACAAAGATGAACAAGCAATGTCGAACAGGCGAATGATGAAGGTTGAAGTGGCACAGCTCATCGTTCGGCGCTCCATTGTTCGATATTCGAGATTCCATGGCGCGCAGAGCACGAACAGGCAATGTCGAACAATCGAATTTCCAACGGCGACGTGAACCCACTTCATTATTCAGCGTTCCCTTGTTCGATATTCGAAATTCACGCGCACCAGGCACGCACAGACAATGTCGAACCACGAATGACAACCGGGAAATGATGAGCAGACAACACTGAGCAAGACACCCGGAACTGCTTGCTCTCATGCTCTCCGCATTCCCAGAACCAGCAATGCATTCTTTTCTCGCGGATGTCACCTTTCCGCTCTTGACACCGCTTCCTTCCTTTTCTATATTGCACCTGAAGGTGAAGTGCACACAGAGTGATGGGTGCTCCATAGCTCGTGGCGATGTTCATCCCGAAGTTCGAGGCGATCGTATGATCGCAACCTGAGATCTGCCAGGCTGTGCCAGAACTAGGCGAGCGTGGTCCGCTCCGTACTCCCCCTTCGATTCTCTCAACCGTATCTTCGCCGCCGCTCATTCATACTTCGGATTTGGACTTTTCCTGCGCGGACTGCCTGTTCGTGTGGGCACACTCCAAGTCTGAACTCTGAATCTCCGGCATACAGGCTTTTTTCGCACCGTCATTCACACTTTCTACAACGGGGTTTGGTATGGACCACCTACATTCATTCCATCGATTCGCCACGATGTTGATCCTCGCGGTCGTCCTCATGGCCTTCTGCTCCGCCGCCGCATTTGGAGCCAGCGGCAAGATCACAGGACGCGTTACCGACCGTGACACGCATGAGGCGTTGCCCGGGGTCAATGTCATGCTGACACATATGATCCTCTCCGATGGCACGGAGGTGCCGCTCGATCGCCCGGTCGGAGCCGGGACCGATGCGTCGGGATACTACTTTATTCTCAACGTGCCGCCGGGAACCTACATCCTGAAGGTCAGCATGGTCGGCTATGCGCCTGTCGTGCAGAAATTCGTGCGCGTGGACCTGGACCGGACCATCACAGTCAACTTCGAGCTCTCCTCTTCTGCCGTCGAGATGCAGCAGGTGGTTGTCACCGCTCAACGCGAGACGATCAAGCCAGACGTTGCAGGTACACAGGAAGTCATCATGACCTCCCGTCTTGAGGAAATGCCCGTGACGCGCGTTGACGAGTTTGTCCGGAGTGTCAAGGGAGTGCAGCTCGTGAGCAGCGCGGACGGAAACGGGCTCAGTGTCCGCGGCGGTTCGATCCGTGAAACGGACGTCCGCATGGACGGAATTTCGCTTCAGGATCCTCGTTCGGAAAACTCCTACCTCGCGCTCAATTCGACTTCGATTGAAGAAATCCAGGTGCTGACAGGCGGATTCCAGGCAAAGTACGGCGGCATCCGGTCGGGTTTGCTCAATGTTGTAACGAAGGACGGACATCGGGACCGGTACACTGTCGCTTTGAAAGCCGACGTTGCACCGGCACAGAAGAAGTTCTTCGGCACGAGTCTGTGGGGAACGGATTCCTGGATCTACAAGGTGTTCGAGGGGCAGTACGCCATGCACGGCGTCCCCGTTGGAGATACAACCGTCCCTGTGGAATTCCGCACCTTTAAAGGATGGACGAACCGTACAACCGGGAACGGGCAGCTGGATTCTCTCGGAAGGCTCGAACTCTGGAAACGGCAGCATCCGCTCTACGACTTCGCCAACAAACCGGACATGTTCATCGAAGGTAGCATCACCGGCCCGCTGCCGGGCGCCGATATTCCACTCCTGGGCGAATATGCCTCTCGCACGACGTTTCTTCTGGGTGTCAAATACGAGGACTCACAGCTTGCATTCCCGATCGGCCCGCGCAACGACTATCTCGACTGGAACACACAGTTGAAGCTGACATCAATGCTTGGCGAGAACGTGAAACTCGCTGTCAACGGACTCTACGCCAAGGTCCAGACCGTGAGCGGCGGCCAGACAACAAGCTACGGCGGTGCCCTCGTCGACCAGACGTCGAGCTTCAACTTCCTGAACAGCACCTCGTCATCCGTGCGTCAACAGGCGAGCCTTCTTGCCGGCGACAATCTCTGGCAGATGTTCAACAAGAGCCGCCTGCAATTCTACGATCAACAGTACATCGTCGGCGGCGCGAAACTCACCCACACGATTTCATCGAACGCCTTCTATACTCTCGATCTTCAGTTTGGTTATACGGACCAGCGGCTGACTCCGTTCAGCCTCGACACCTCGCGCTCCGATGCATGGTTCACGATGACCGGCACGAAGGGACAGACGCTGCGGTTCCTCAACGTCCCCGTCGGCGGAAGCCCGAACGCTTCCACCAATTTCGGAGCTGATGAGCTGAACATGTTCCAGCTCTATGGCGGCCTTCAGCGCGTCGACTCGTCGTACTCGATGGTCGGCCAGGTGAAGGGAGACTTCACTGCCCAGGTCGGACGACATCATCAGTTTGAAGCCGGGTTCTCTGCGCGGCTTGAGAAACTCTTCGTCTATACAGGAACCTGGCTGCAATCGCAGATGTCGTTCACGCCTGACCTGTGGGAATACTACACAGCGACACCGCTCGAGCTCGGTCTCTACGTCCAGGACAAGCTCGAATTCGAAGGTATGATCCTGAACGCGGGCGCACGGCTCGACTATCTCAATCCGATGAAGGAAGGCTTCGACGTCAAGATACCACCCGACGCCGACTACACGGCACTCTACAACGACATCTATCAGAACCTCGGCGGCTCATGGGGCGGCTACGACCGGTGGCTGCTGTTCCGCGGATTGCTCGACAGTCCTCCCGGCTGGCCCCGCACGCCGAACAGGGTCCAGGCGTACGTCTCGCCGCGGCTCGGCGTCTCATTCCCGATTACCGAGAAGAGCAAACTCTATTTCAATTACGGCCACTTCTATCAGAGGCCGGCGGTATCGTTCCTCTATAACCTCGTCATCTATCCGGGAAGTGTGACGGTTCCGACTCCGAACCTCACGATGGGAAAAACCATCTCCTACGAATTCGGTTACGAGCAGCTTCTTCCTCTCGACGTTTTGTTCAACGTGACGGCGTATTACAAAGACATCCGGAACGAACCGCTTGTCAGGCAATTCATCAACTATTATCACGACAACATCGTCGATCAGTATTTCCCCGATGCTTACAAAGATGTGCGCGGGTTTGAGCTCCGCCTGGAGCGTCCGCTCGGCAGCTGGATCACATTCACAGGAATGTACGACTACATGATTCAGAGCTCCGGCCAGACAGGTTTGTCGAAAGTGTACGAGAACCTCCTCGAAGCGCAGGATGCCCTGCGTTCGGCGAACCTGACGACGACCGACCCGCTGCCGCGTGCGAACGTGAACTTCAATATCCATTCACCGAACGACTTCGGCCCCTCGATCGCAGGTGTCAACGTTCTCGGCGGTATTTACCTGAACTTCTTCTTCGAATGGCGTGATGGCGGAAGGATCTTGTGGAACCCGAGCGAACCCGATATCAAGAACTGGATCTGGGTCAACCGGGTGGATTATTGGAACATCGACTTCCGCGGCTCGAAGTCGTTCACAATCGGACCGACGTCCTACGAGCTCGTTGTGACGATTCAAAATCTTACAAACAACAAGTGGCTGATCCCCGAGAACATGCTCCGGACGCAATACGACGCATACAAAGCTTCACTCCGGCTCCCCTTCCAGGGTGGAAACGACAAGTGGGGACAATGGAAATCTGACGATAACCACATCAACATCGGATGGTACGACGCACCGATTTTCCTTAACCCGCGCAGAATTCTCGTCGGACTGCGGATGAACTTCTAAACGCCGCACGAGGCGAAGGATATGTTGACGCGATGAAGATCAAAACTCTCATAGTGCTGATGCTGCTATCTGCCGCGTCCCTCACCGGACAGGGCAAACTTGTGGTTGGCTATTATCCAAGCTGGATGAAATCCACCTATCCGCATACGGCCATTCAGTATCAGTATCTCACATACATCGTCCACGCGTTCATCTTTCCGAATGCCGACGGTTCGCTGGACCTCACGGGCTTCACATATTACCCGGAGTTGATCCAGAAGGCGCACACGAACAGCGTCGGCGTGATCATTTCTGTCGGCGGCTACGATGTGGATCGCACCCCGCGGTTCGCGCAGGTCGCAGCCGATCCGGCGGCACGGAAGCGGTTCGCCACTGCGATGAGGGACTTCTGCACGAAGAATGGATACGACGGTGTCGATATCGACTGGGAATATCCGGCGGCAGCCGGCCGATCGAACACCACGGCATTCTTCCAGGAACTCCACGATTCCCTGGCAAACGCCCTGGTTCCGCTGACGCTCAGCATCGCCGCACCTGCGACCGATTGGAATAACGGTTATGACTGGACTGTGATGAAGAACATCCTGGATTGGGTCGGCGTGATGACGTACGATTTCTACGGCAGCTGGACAACGAAAATCGGACCGAACTCCCCTCTCTACGGCAACTTCACACAGACAGACCAGGGGTGGATTGATAATTCGGTTTCATTCTACCTCGGCAAAGGCGTGCCGCGGTCGAAGCTGCTCATCGGAACGGCGTTCTACGGCTGGAAATTCAACGGCTCGTCGATGTACGGCTCCGGCGTGGGAACAGCGCAGCTGACGTATACCAGCATCGCGCCGCTGATGCAGCAAGGCTGGACCCGTTCGTGGGACGCGTTGGCGCGCGTGCCGTACCTCGTCAACGCGGCCCAGACAAATGTCATCAGCTACGACGATTCAATGTCCATCGTCGGGAAAATGAGCTATATCAAAACCCAGTCGCTGGGAGGAACAATCATCTGGGCTCTGGGGGAAGATTACTTTGCGAGCACCGGTCAGGCACCACTACTGACTGCACTTGGCAGGAGCATCGTCACCGGCGTGCAGGACCAGTCGGCTGAGAATCTGCCGAAGTCATTCGAGCTTCTGCAGAATTATCCCAACCCATTCAATCCTGCCACGACGATCAGTTTCCGACTGCCGTCGGCAGGATTTGTTACTCTGAAAGTGTACGATGTGCTGGGGAGAGACATTGCCACCCTGGTCGACACCCGGCTCGATGCGGGATCTCATTCGGTGCGATTCGATGCGGGTTCACTGGCAAGCGGCGTGTATGTGTACCGGTTAACGAGTGAAGGCGCGAGTTTGATACGAACGATGATAGTCTTACGATAGGAGTCACTATGAAACTCATTCTTCGAAGCAGCACCTTTCTGATCGTGCTCCTTGCTGCCACGACGATTCTCTTCGGACAGGAACGGAACTACAACCCGTTCCCGATGACGATCGATGTGGGGAACTTCAGCATGAGCATGAACAAGCTGAACGGCGACGGGGGCCTGCAGTCACAGTTCAGCTGGAACCTCGTCGGCTCCAACCCACAGAAGTCCGAGATTTTCTACTGGCCCCAGGACCGCTGGCAATCAAACATGTTGTACCAGATTTTCAATCCCCTGGTTCTCGATGAGAACGGGATGATAGACGAATATGGTCAGCATCAGCCGATGTACCGGGGAACGAGCGCTCTGACGAACGCCGGTACCACCGATTGGGCATTCGAGGTGAGGCGGTATCGTCCTCCCAACATTACAGTTGATGGAATCCAGGTCAACGCACCGTACCGGTGGAATGTCGATCCAAAGCTGAAGACAGACATGAAGATTGAGTTTGAAGATGTCTGCCCGCAGTTCGGTATCCGGAGCCACGTGGAGATTTACGCATTCAGCAATCCGAAATTCGCGGACTGCATGATCTGGAAGGCAACGCACAAGTTCACGGGCGAACTCAAGCGGCCGCGCGAAGCAGCGCTTCCGATCGACACCCTGCCCGATCAGACGATACGATTCTGGTGGCCGATCGCATTCAGTTTCGGACCGTCAAAAGCAGGTGAATACAGCACGTTCGGCGGTTTTTCCTATGAAGGGGAGGACGACCTCGACAGCTGGTTCGCCCGGAAGTCGGAGCTTGTTACGAACCGCTCACGTGATTCTCTCTACGTCGCATATTACTGGGACTACATCTATCAGCAGGCCCAGATCTTTGCAAACGGCTCGAAAGACGATTCCGGCGATCCGGACCGTGTGACCGGATTTCTGAACTCGACGCAGATCCCCGGCTACGCGCTCCTCTATGCAAGCAAGGCCTATAACGATGCCTCGGACGACCGGAAGCAGCCCTACGCTCTTCCACATGCAAGCATCGTGCTCGATCTCTGGGGCAGAAGAGATGGCGGGTTGCTTCAGACCTACCGCGGTGATGACAGCAGGGGTCGGTTTCCTCTCGACGCCATCACTGCCGGATTGGCGACAGCCCCGCAAAAGGGACCGATGCGTTTTGTGACTGCGGGTCCTTACCAGCTGACGAAGAACAAAGCACTGGGCAGGTACGATTCCGTGACATTCGTGTACGGGATCGGCGTCGGGAGCATCGGCTGGAACGCCGCCGATTCGATCGGCAAGGCGTGGATGAACAAGCAGATCACCGACCAGGAAAAGGATGCGTGGGTGCTCAAGGGGCGCGACTCACTCTGGAAAGCGATCGACAGAGCCAACTGGGCGTGGGACAGGATCAGCCGCGGGCTCTCGATCCCTTCCCCTCCTCCTCCGCCGGACATCACAGTGACGTCAGGTCCCGACCGGATTACCGTTGCCTGGTCATATCCTGATGCCAGTTACTTCAACGATCCGGAGACCGGCGTCGATGATTGGTATGCCTGGCGCGTGTACCGGAAACAGGGAGCGTTCATGGTGAACGATCCGCTTGATCAGAAGAGCAAGGCAAAATGGGAATTGGTTTTCGAGGCAAAGGACCGCACCCAGACCACGTATGTCGACAAGAACATCCAGCGCGGCGTCGATTACTACTATGCCGTCACATCCGTTGACAATGGAACGCAAAACTCATCGGGTCTTGATACGGGCTTGAAGCTTGAGAGCTCGCTGTACGTCACCAGGTCTCAGCTGCCCGCTGCATCGTTCAAACCCGGTCTGAGCTCGAGCAGCATGGTCCGCGTTGTGCCGAATCCGGCCACGGTTGCCGCAGGCGGGCTTGGATTCGCCGGAACCCCGAACAAGATCCTGTTTGTGAATCTCCCTGTGAAGTGCGTGCTCAAGATCTTCACGGAGACGGGGGACCTCGTTCAGACAATCCAGCATTACGGCACTGCCGACGAAGCGTGGGATCAGCGGACAGACAACAACCAGTACGTCACAAGCGGCATCTATATTCTCGCTGTGACCGAGTGCCAGGGCCTGAACGGCGAGAACCTGGACAATCAGTTTGTGAAATTCGTTTTGGTGCGATAAGGAGGATGCAATGAGAACACGCATGGTAGGAACGGGCTTGCTTCTGGCATTCCTGGCCCTCTTCACGTTTAACGCGGAGAGTCAGATTGTCAAGAAAGCACAGGTGGGATTCCGATTCCTCGAGAACCCGGTTTCCGCCGAAGTCGTCGGCCGCGGAATGATCGGAGTAACGACAACATTGTCAGCGAACTCGGTCTTCTGGAACCCCGGCGAGCTCGGATGGCAGACCTCGACGGTCGACCTCGAGATGAATCACACGCAGGGAATCGCCGATATCAATTACAATGCTGCCGCAGCGGGCGTCCGCGTCGGCAACTTTGGCGTCATCGGCTTCAGCCTGCTGACGATGGATTACGGGACTTTTTACGGAACGCGCCTTGCCCCGAACGACCAGGGGTATATCGAAACCGGTACGTTCTCTCCTTCAGCATATGCTGTCGGTGTGGCCTTTTCGCAGAAGATCAGCGACCGGTTCTCGTACGGCGTTCATGTCAAGTACGTGAACCAGAACCTCGGCGATGCGTATGTTGCACCGACGGGATCGAGCCTCACAGACCCGAACCTCGCGATTTCAACTCGGCAGTATGCGCAAAACGCACTGGCGATGGACGTCGGCGCCTATTATGATTTTCTGTATAATGGCATCCGGTTCGGAGCATGCATGCAGAATATCTCCCGGGAAATCCGATACGAGAACGAGGCGTTCCCAATGCCGTTCGCAATCAGCTTCGGAGCAACGGTGGAGCCCTTCAAGTTCTTCATGGACAATCCAACGGATGAGTTCATCCTGAGCTTCGAATCGCGTCACCCGCGCGACTTCAACGAAAAGCTGAAGATGGGGGCTGAGTACCACTTCTTCAACACATTCATCGCACGCGTAGGCTACGCGACAAATTACGACGAGCGGGGCCTCAGCGCCGGGATCGGTGTCCGTTACACGCTCGGGGATTTCCCCCTTCGTGTCGATTACGCGTACCAGGCGTTTGGCATCTTCGGGGCAGTGCACTACATCTCGCTGGGAGTCAACTACTGATTCAACCAAGAGGAACCCATGTCGACATCCATCTCTCCGTATTCCGACGCTTCAAGGGAAGAGCTTCTGAACCTCTGGGCAGCATCACTGCCACTGGACGGTATCACAGCGGATACCCTGGAAACCCGCGTCCTCCTCGATGAGAATTTCGATCCGGAGACATTCCTGCTTGCCCGCGACAAGGGGCGTCTCGTCGGCTTCGTTCTCGGCATCCACGCCAAGCGCATGCAGCTCGGAGATGCTGATCCTGCCGGGGATCGTTGCTGGATCACCGCCCTGGGCGTGCATCCCGGCGAAAATCTGAATGATGTGGGAGGCTTCCTCCTTTCCGAGGTCGAGAAGAAATTCATCGCGCTCGGCAAGAAGGAATGCCGCGTTTCGGGCTATCCTCCCGGGTATTTCACCCCGGGGATCGATCAGCTTGCGTACAAGGACCTGCTCACTCTGTTTACGGCTCATTCGTACGAGATTTTCCATGAAGCGCTTAGCATGGATTCATCGATCGTGCTCTTCACGATTCCGGAGAAGACCCTGTCGATTGAAAAGACGCTGAAGTCGGACGGGATCGACATCCGTTCTTATCGCCGCGACGATCTTGTGAAGTTCATGACGTTTCTTGAACAAACAATGCCGTCGGACTGGGTGCGCGTTGAGCGCCGCAACCTCCGGAAGATCGTCGAAGGCGGCTTCCACCCCGAGCAGGTGATGGTCGTGACAAAGGGAAGCGACATCATCGGGTACTGCCAGTTTGAAGGATCACATTTCGGGCCATTTGGCGTCAGCGACGCCTATCAGGGCCGCGGCATCGGGACCGTTCTTCTTGCGCGCACGCTCGAACGGATGCGCAACGAGGGGTATCACGACGCCTGGGTCATGTGGACAGACGATATTGCTGCAAAGGTGTACGGAAAGTTCGGATTCAAAGAGACACGGCGGTTTGCAATGCTGAAGAAGCAGCTGGGACGGTAGTTCATTATCCGTCGGGCAGGTATGCGGTGTATGCCTGAGATCAATCGAAATCGGATCAGCGTCACATTTCAAAGGGATGGACCGATGACAAGCGCGACTCAAAAGACTTTCCTCGCAATTGGTGCGCACTGTGGCGACGTGGAAGTGACCTGTGGTGCCGTGCTCGCGAAGCACGCGAAGCTTGGCGACCGCGTTTCAATTCTCCATCTGACACTTGGCGAAGGGGGCAACCCGCGGATGTCGCCGCAGGAGTACGGCGAGCAAAAGAGGCGCGAGGCCCTCGCCTCGGCCGGCGTCATCGGGGCACAGGCGATCTTCGCACCGTACAAGGATGGCGAGCTTCCGGATACGGAAGAAGCCCGGCGTTACGTGGCTGAGGTCATCCGGCAGGTGAAGCCCACACACATCATTACTCACTGGCGAACCAGCATTCACAAGGATCACGCTGCGACACACAGGATCGTCAATGACGCAGTGCTGCTTGCCTCCCTCGAGGGAGTGGTGACGGACCACCCGCGGCACAGGGGGATCCAGGCAATCTACTACACGGAGAACTGGGAAGATCCCGAGCAGTTCAAGCCGTACTTCTATGTCGATGTCTCTGCAGACCTCGGTACATGGAAGGAAGCGGTCACGTGCTACCAGTTCATCAAAGGGGGCATTTCCTCCTTTCCGTATCTCGATTACTACGAAGCGCTTGCCCGTGTCCGCGGTGCCGAGGCCGGCAGGCAATTTGCCGTTGCGTTTGATGTTGACCCGTTCGAAAAGAAACGGGTCGTCGATATGTTACCCTGAAGTACCGTGTTCAACAGAAAGAGAGCGACCTCATGGCTTCTGCAATCAGGGAGTACGAGGCGGAGGATGAGCTTGCTGTTGTCGCGCTGTGGAACCTGTGTCTTCCCCGCGATGAGATCACGCTCAATACATTTCGAAGAAAAATCATTCTCGACACGAACTTTGACCCCCGGGGATGTTTTGTAGCCGTTGCTGAGAACACCATTGTCGGATTCTTGCTGAGCATTTCACGCCGCTATCCGTATTTCGACGTTGGGATGGAAACCGGGCGCGGCTGGATCACGACGTTTTTCATTCACCCGGAGTGGCGACGGAAGGGCATCTGCACCGAGCTTGTGGCCCGCGCCGAAGCTTTCCTTGTGAAGCAAGGGGTGAAAGAAGTTCACATCTCTGACTACACACCAAACTATTTTATCCCCGGCGTCGACCTTGACGCGTATGCAGGCGCGCACGACTTCCTCAAAGCCCGCCATTACGACAAGGTTCAGAGCGTCTACAGCATGGGGCGGCCGATCGTGGACTTTGATTTTCCGGACTCGATGAAGGAGCGATTCAACCAGCTCGAGAGGATGGGATTTTCGACCCGCGTGTTTGAACCGCGCTATATTCTTCTTCTGCTCGAATTCCTCCGCGAGAACTACCCCGGCGATCTTTTCCGCGTCGCGCTGGACCGTCTCCGCGAGAACCCTGAGTGCGACGAAATCCTCATCGCCTTGAAAGACGACAAGGTGGTCGGTTTCAGTCATTTCATGGAGGAGCGGTTTGGCCCGTTCGGAATAGACGAAGCGTACGCGGGTCGCGGTCTCGGACCAATGCTGTACTACAGCACCGTGGAGCAAATGCGCAAGAAGGGGCGCCAAAACCTCTGGCTCGCATGGACCTCGGGACGCGCAAAGGATTTCTACTATAAGGTCGGCCTGCGGGTACTCCGCCGGCATGAAATCATGAAGAAATCGTTCGACTAAGGATCATCGCATGATGCGACAAACGCTTGTTCTGGTCTCCGGCCTTCTGCTTCTCGCCTGGAGTGCTGTTCTTCCGCAGACAGTTCATGTCCGCGTCGACGCGGGCAAACCCCTCAGCACGATCAATCCGTGGCTCTATGGGATTAACACTGCACGATGGGATGAGTCTCTCTTTCCGGATCCCGCGTCCGAAATGCTGCTCACGGCCGATCGCGACGCCATCAGGAAAATCGCAGAATCCGGTATCACGCTACTCAAGTATCCCGGCGGCAACGATGCCGATGCATATGTCTGGAACTCGCCGGCAAACAACGCCTCCGAGATGAACACAGACGAGTACATTGCACTCTGCAGGGCCGTCGGTGCCGAACCGTTCATCACTGTCAATTTCAACGAGCCTCCTGAACTCGCCGCCGCGTGGGTGCGATATTGCAACATCGAGAGAGGATACCGTGTGAAACTGTGGGAGGTGGGAGACGAGCAGTGGGGCACCTGGGCACGCGGACATGTTCCGCCGGAGCAATACGCAACAAAGTACATCAACTTCGTCAATGCCATGCGTGCTGTCGATCCCAGCATCAAGGTAGCCACAAACGTCCCTCTCGGGATTCACCCGGAAAACTGGGCTGAGCGGGTTACAAAAGCCGCCCGCGACTATATCGACATGATCACCTTCACATACTTCCCCCAACCATCCGGGAAGGAAAACGACGACACGCTGCTGACCACCGTTGAGAAGTACAGGAAGCTCTATCTTCAGCTCCGCGCTGATATCGAGCGCGCTGCAGGAAAGGAAAAAGCCGCATCGATTCTCTACATCAATGTCGGCTACAATTCGGTCAGCCATTCTCCCGGACCTCAGACCATCCAGATGGTCAACGCAGTCTGGACCGCCGACATGCTTGGGGCCATGGCCGAGATGAAGACCGACATCTCCTGCTTCTGGGCTCTTCACAACTTCTACCCTCCTCGCGGAGGTGACTATGGATACCTTTCATCGGAAGGGAGCAATACACCGAGGTTCAGCTACTACGTCTTTCCCCTCCTTGCAGATCATCTCAAAGGATCCATGGTCCAGACAACATCGGATGCTACAGACCTTTCGGTTTACGCAAGCAAAGCCGAAAAGGAACTGTCTGTCGTCCTCATCAACAAAAATGCGAAGGAATCGAAGTCTGCAGATGTACTGCTCTCAGGGTTCACTTCTCTGGCGATTGCCTCGGTCAGGATTCTCGACGAACATCACCTGAACCTGCCTGCCCCCGACCTCCGCGTCGAGTCAGGCCATTTCACGGTGACACTGCCCCCCTACTCGGTGACCGGCGTGAAGCTGCTCTCGAGCGATTCACTTGTGCCGCCCGCCGATCTTGCGAAACTTGCCGCACCATCGGCATCCTCCTATTCCAACATAGGGCCGCATTTTGGACCAGGAAGCGCAATCGACGGCAAGCTGTACACCCGATGGAACTCAGCTGCGTGGACAAAGTCGAACGGACAGGAACAGCAATGGTTCCAGCTCGCCTGGAAAGAGCCGCAGATGATCAAACATGTGAAGATCCTTTGGGGCGAAACGTACGCGGCCGTGTACGACCTCGAGGTCTCCGCAGACGGAATTGCGTGGACAACGGTTCACAATGTTACGAAGGGGACCGGCGGCACTGATGAGTATGACGTTGATCCCGTCTCGGCGCGCTTTCTTCGCGTGAACGGGAAGCAAGGCACCAAGGGGATCTCCGCATATTCCATCCGGGAGATCCAGGTGTTCCCGAAGTAGTTCGCTGAGCATTCGATCAGATTCGGATCGCCTGCGGCCGGGGCTGATCCCGCTGGACTGACGCGGCCCGACATCACACATCACGAGCATATGCAAGAGGATAATCACTCATGACTTCAGCTCCCCTTTTACCCCAGCGATTGTCTTCGCTGGACGCGTTCCGGGGGTTTGCTGTCGCCGGGATGCTTCTTGTGAACAATCCCGGCACGTGGGACCCGGCTGTGCTTCCGCGCATCCTGGAGCATGCGGAGTGGAACGGCTGTACTTTTGCCGATCTTATTTTCCCCTTCTTCCTTTTCGCCGTAGGAATGGCGATGCCGTTCAGCGAAGCGAAAAGAAAAGAGCGGGGCACCCCTGTCTGGGAGGGAATTCTCATTGCCGCGAGACGGGCGGTTGTGCTCTATCTGCTCGGCGCGTTCCTGAAATCAGCGTCCATTAACATGCCGGTCCTGCATTTTGGCATCCTGCAGCGCATCGGCGTCTTGTATTTCATCGTCTACTTGATGCTTCCCCTGAAGGAACGCTGGCAGGCATCCATCGCCGTGGCCATGCTGTTCATCTGGTGGGCCATCCTCGCGTTTGTCCACGGCCCCGGCGTCATCCCCGGCTCGTTCGACCGGGATGTCAACGCCGCACAGTATCTCGACAGTTTCATCCTGGTGCCCGAAGATAAGGAAACGATCATCAGCATGATCCCCGGTATTTCAACGGTGCTTTCCGGTCTTCTCCTTGGACGGTTTCTGATGAGGGAGCACAACCACCGTGTCATCATGAAATGGATCTCGATTGCCGGGGTTGCAGGAATCGCGATCGGACTTCTGTGGAACATGGTTGTCCCGCTGAACAAGATTCTCTGGACCGCGTCGTTCGCCGTGTTCACGTCCGGTGCTTCATGCATCATGTTTCTCCTGTTCTACTGGGCGATGGAGGTCCGTCACTGGACCAAGATCACGTTTCCCTTTGTTGTCTTTGGCATGAACGCAATCACACTGTATGTCTTCACGGGGCTTCTCGTCCGATGGGTCATGCTCTCCTGGAAGGTCTCCTATCAGGGAACGATGACATCGCTCACGGGCTATTTCTACAGAACATTTGCCGGCCTCACGACCCCTGTGATCGGGTCACTGCTCTATTCACTTCTCATCATCTTCATCGGCTGGCTGATGTGTTACTGGATGTTCCGACGCAAACTCTTTCTGAAGGTCTGATCTTGACGAACATGAACGCAGTACAACAATCACAACACACCATCCGTATCGGGGCCGACAGGCTTCTCTACGAATCCAACGAGCTCATCGAAGGTAAGCGGATTGGCCTGCTTACCAATCACACCGGACGGTTGTCGAACGGATCACCGCTCATCGACATGCTTGCAGCATCCGACATATGCAGGCTCCATGCCTTGTACGGCCCTGAGCACGGCATCGCCGGCGACACACCCGACGGCGAGGTCGTTGAACACGGGCGCGACCCCAAGTATGGAGTGCAGGTGTATTCGCTGTACGGGAAGACTCACAAACCGACGGCTGAAATGCTCGATGGAGTCGAAGTCATCGTCTGCGACATCCAGGATGTTGGGGCACGGTTCTACACGTTCATTTCCACCATCGCTCTTGCACTCGAGGCGGCAGGTGAGATGAAGATCCCGTTCGTTCTTCTCGACCGGCCCAATCCGATTCGCGGTCTCTCCTTCGATGGACCTGTCAGGGTGGAGTCGCTCAAAGCATTCGTCGCATGGATGCCGATTCCGATTTCCCACGGCCTGACAATCGGCGAACTCGCAACCCTGTGGAACAACGAAGGCTGGCTCGCCAACTCCGTCAAGGCCCCGCTGACCGTCGTTGAAATGGATGGATGGGAACGGTCCATGTGGTACGATGAGACCGGGCTAGCCTGGATTCCGCCATCTCCCAACATGCCGACGCTCGAAACCGCGGTTGTCTACCCCGGCATGTGTCTCATCGAAGGGACATCGATATCAGAAGGTCGCGGGACGGCGAGTCCGTTTCAGCTGATCGGCGCGCCATGGGCTGATCCGGAAAGGATACTGAAGGAGCTCTCCTCCTTCCAAATACCCGGTGTCGCGTTCGCGCCTGCGGAGTTCACGCCGACGGAGATTCCGGGCACGGCAAGCGAGCCCAAGTACGAAGGAACTCTCTGCCGGGGGATTCGTCTTTCCGTCACCGATCGAAGTGCCGTCAGCCCCGTGCATCTCGGCATTTGTGTGTTGTCGGCCTTCAAGCGCGCGTATCCCGCGGAAACGGTGCTCCGCAATCGCCGGTTCGATATCCTTTCAGGGAACAAGAGCGTACGCCAGCAGCTCGATCGGGGATCTCATCCGGACGAGATTTGTGCCGCTTGGGAACCAGAGCTGCGGGCCTTTGGCGAGGTCCGCTCGAACTATCTCCTGTATTGAGAGCCCTTCATTCCAGCCCTCATTCAGGCTCTCTCACGATGCACAATCAGACACAATCACAATGAACTTTCATACTATCGATTGGATTATCCTCATCTTCTACCTGGGGATCTCTGTCTTCATCGGGATCAGGGCAAAGAAATACGTTGAAGACATGGAAGGATATTTTGTTGCGGGCAGACGCGTCAAGGTTGCGCTCGGATCTGCGACACTCATCGCGACCGAGATCGGCGTTGTCACGTTCATGTATTTCGGCGAGCTTGGGTATGTTACGGGGCTTTCATGCTTTGCCCTCGGCATTGTCGGGGTCTTCGGTTATCTTGTGATCGGGCGAACAGGATTTATCGTCTCGGGATTGCGGAAGCTCAAGATCATCACGATCCCCGAGTATTACGAAATGCGGTATGGCAAGAACGTGCGGCTCCTCGGCGGCATCCTGTTGTTTCTCGGCGGCGTCCTTAACATGGGTGTGTTCCTGCGGATGGATGGAATCTTTCTTACGGAGACCATGGGGTTCAGTCCCGATGTTCTGGCCATTGTCATGGTCGTCATGCTCCTCATTGTCATCAGCTACACCGTGCTGGGCGGCATGTTCTCGGTGGTCATCACGGACTTTATTCAATTCGTCCTGCTTTCATTCGGGATGCTGGTGGCAACGCTGTTCATCCTTGTGCATGTCGACCTGGCACGCATAGGGTCGGTCGTCATCCAGCAATTCGGCGAAGCCGGCGTCAACCCGATTGTCAATCCGCGGTTCGGGTGGAGTTTTCTCATATGGATGATGATCGGCAGCATTGCAATCTCCGCCTTGAACCAGCCCGCGGTTTCGAAATCGTTCGCATCGGAGAACCCCGAGGTAGGGCGCAAAGTGTTTCTCTACACGGGCATTACGCTGGCCGGCCGCTATATGATTCCAATGTTCTGGGGAGTCGCCGCACTTGCCCTCTACGGGCCATCGCTGAATCCCACCACGGCAATGCCGAAACTCCTCGGAGCGGTGGTTCCGTCAGGCTTCCTGGGCCTCATGATCGCGGGTATGCTCGCTGCGTCGATGTCGACCTACAGCGCATACATGCTTGCATGGAGCTCCGTAGCAACACGCGACATTATCGAACCGCTGAGCAAACGGACATTTTCTGAGAAGGTGACGATCCGCCTCAGCCGGATCATCTCCGTCTTTATCGGCATCTTCATTCTCATCTTCGGGCTATTGTATGAGATCCCGGCAACAGCTTTTCAGTACATCGCAATCACCGGGGCCATGTATGCAGCCGGCGCGTTTGGATGTGTCGCCTTCGGCCTTTACTGGAAAAAAGCCAACATCATTGGCGCATACGGATCACTCTCGCTCGGCGCAGTCGCTCCGATCGGCTTCCTGGTCCTGGATCAGATCAAAGGCCAACTCCCCGCTTCACTTCTGTTTCTTGTTGATGTAAATTTCTCCGGTCTCATGAGTTTTGTCCTTGCTGTCATCGGCATGGTTGCCGGATCGCTCGCAACGCAGCGGTCCCATCCTCCGATTGTACTGCAGGCATCAGCGGAAGGAGCCTAGCCCGATGGATACGTCCGTACTTCTCTGGTTTTTCGCATTCGCCGTCGGCGCACTCCTGTTCTTCGGAACGGCGACGGTCATCACCATCATCGGCGCGCAGGACCTTAAAGACCTTCTCTCCAAGTCGAAAAAGAAAGTCCGCCCTGACGCTGAAATCGGAAAGAAGGATCGTCCGGCAACCTGAGTCGCTCGCCTGACAAGCTGCAGCAGCACGCCTCTACGATGCCGCCGGCCACAGTTATTGTGCCCGGCACCGTCTTTGAAGGAACCGCGCGGTGGATGGAGTGGTCGTTGCATCACACGGAATCTTTGGCTTACTTTATTCTGTCACCGTTGTATCAATCATCATGAACATCGAGAACATACGTATGACACGGCTCTGTGCAGTCCTCATCATTTTGCTTGTCGTGTGCGCGTCAGCGGGCAACGCCCAATTGACAATCACGCGAACGGAAAAGCTCGAACTCCCGCGATCGGACGTCTGGTCGCATCCGCAATTCTCACCTGGTGGCTCCTTCATCTATTTCACAACAATCGACGGGAACGGCATCTGGGAGTACTCCCAGAGCACCAAGTCGACCCGTCAGATTACGTCAGATCCCAAGTCGGGACTTGCGTTCGACGTATCGTCTGATGGAAAGAACCTCATTTATCGCCGCTCGATCTACGACGCAAAGGGACTCAACCGGCGGCAGGACGTTGTGCTTGTAGACCTGGCAAAGGGTTCCACAAATGTCATCGCTTCCGGCGCCACGCTCTCGGCTCCTTCGTTTTCGGAGAATGTGCCGGTCTACTCTGCGAAACCGAAAATCGAATCGTTGCCAACGACAGCATCGCTCACAAACGTGACTGTGCTTGGCATCGAAGACACGAAGATTGCCATCAATATGAACGGCACGAAGAAGCTTCTTGATCCGCTTGGCTCGGGAAGTTATATCTGGCCTGTTCTTTCTCCCGACAAGCACACCCTTGCGGCCTACGAAATGGATCGCGGCACCTTTATCTGTGATCTTCGCGGCAATGTGATCGCCCGGCTTGGCAGGCGCGACGCTCCATCGTGGACCCGATCCGGCAAGTGGATCGTGTACATGGCGGACAAGGATGACGGGAATAAATTACTGTCGTCTGATATCTGTGCGGTCAGCCCCGACGGCAAGAATCTCACGCGTCTGACATCGACCCCCGGCTCATTGCTTCTGTTCCCACAGTGCTCGCCAACCGAGAACAAGATCGTCTGCAATTCCCTGGACGGATCGATTCTCGTGCTAGAGTACGAGGAGCGCCAATGAAGAGATCAATCGTTCTTCTCGCACTCCTGATCGGTTGCACATCTGCGTTGTTTTCCCAACGGGCAAGCCTGGCCGGACTGAAATTCTGCATCGACCCGGGACATGGCGGCCACAGCGACGCCAATGACAGGCACGTGATCCCTGATCCGGGGACGAATTTCTACGAATCGGAAAGCAATTTTCAGAAAGCCCTGGCACTGAAACCGTTACTCGAGGCAAAAGGTGCCACGGTGATTCTGACCCGTTACACCAACGATTACCCCAACGACGCGGACGAGCCATCGCTGGCTGCCCGCGTGCAGACGGCCAATTCGAACAACGTCGACTGGTTTCATTCCATCCATAGCAACGCCCTCGCTTCTACGAATACCGGCACGAATTACTCCATGATCATGGTCCGGGAAAAGGTTGTCCCGGGCGGCAGTGACGTGTACGGACCGGGAACAGGTCAACCCCAAACGCAGGAAGCCTGGAACATGGCTGACTTCCTTGGGCCTGCGATCTTCAATAACATGCGTACGCAGAGATTTTTGAAGGTTCTCGACTGGACATTCTATGGCGGCAGCAATGGCGGGTATACGCTTGGTGTTCTGCGCGGTCTGTACATGCCCGGCGAATTGTCGGAAGGTGAATTCCACGATTACTTCCCCGTCACGCGCTGCCTCATGAACCTGAGCTACTGCAAAATGGAAGCATACGCGATCCGGACTGCGTTTCTGCAATACTTCGGGGTTCCTGCAGATACTCTTTGCATCGTGGCCGGCGTCATTTCGGAGCTTGGTACGAACAAGATGATTGACGGCACACGCGTGCGATTGCTTCCCGAGAACATCGTCTACAACGGCGACTTCTACCACAACGGGTTCTACATGATCGACAGCGTGAAGGCGGGGGTGCACACGCTCAGATTCGAGACGCCCGGCTATCGACCCGACTCACTTCAGATTACGCTCACCGCAGGCAAAGTGACGTTCAGTGACCGACAGTTTGAATCCCTTGCGGCTCCCGTTGTTGCAGCCAGTTCTCCTGCTGACAAGGACACCGCTTTCGCTGCATCGAGTCCGATTCAGATCACTTTTTCGAAAGCCATGGACACTGCGTCGGTTCGCACAGCGATTGTCATGACTCCGCCTGTGAAGGGAAGCCTGATCTGGTCCAATTCCAACACGGTCCTCACGATGAAGCCGGATTCGATCGTCCTTCCGTTCAACATCACCTTCGTCCTGCGCATCGAAGCATCCGCGAGATCGCAGGGGGGGCTTGGTCTTGACGGAAACGGGGACGGGGTTGCCGGCGATGCGTTCCAGATTTCATTCAGAACGAAACCAGTGGATGTCTGGCCCCCGGTCCTCATCGCAGCATCACCTCCGACCGGTTCGAACATAGCAACAACGAACAGTGTCCTGAACTTCACATTCGACGAGCCGCTCGATCCGAACTCGTTGACGTCCTCCAACGTTGTAGTCCAGGAAGTTGGGACCGGCAACCGGCCGCTGACTCTGCAGTATTCCGAAGCGAATGGCCACGGCGCCGTCAATGTCTTCCCTCAGGGGGGATTCAAACCCGGAAGGAGCTACAAGGTCAGATACAGCGGACTGACGGATGTCTCAGGCAATTCGCTTCCGTCCTCCACGCCGCTTTGGACATTCACGGCGGCTCCCCTGGACTTGCAGTCGACGCTGATCGATGACTTCAGCACCTCTGTGGCCGCATGGTTACAACCGAACGGAAGTATCAACACAATCGGAATCGACAGTGCTTCGTTTGCGCGGGATACTCTCAAAACGCTGATCACCTTGCCATCAGCTTCGAAGTCTGCCCGGTTGAGGTACTACTGGAATACGAAGACTGCGACCGACTGGTTGATATCGGAATACTTGAACCCGGCATCAGGGCGAACCGTCACCTGGGACCCGCACGGCAACAAGCTGCAGGTGTATCTTTTCGGGGATGGAAGCGGAACGTTTTTCAGGTTCGTTGTTGACGACAGCGCCACCGGCACCTCGCCTGTGCTGGCACAGAATCATGAGGTGAGCATTTGGACGCCCATCACCTGGGTGGGTTGGAGATTGGTCGAATGGGATTTCGACCGGGACAGTGTCGGCACGTGGACGGGCGACGGAAAACTTGTGCCCAACCTGAGGTTCGACAGCTTCCAGTTGAAGTATCCGCCGGGATCCAAAATCACATCAGGCACAATCTATTTTGCTCAGCTCCAGGTTGTCAAAGGGACCGTGACCGCCGTCGAGCAGACAGCAGCCTCGCTTCCGCAGACATTCGAGCTGGATCAGAACTTCCCCAATCCGTTCAACCCCAGCACGTCAATAAGTTATCAGATCGGAACAACCGGACCGGTCAGCCTGAAGGTGTTTGACATGCTTGGGCGGGAAATTGCGACGATCGTCAATGGAACGATGACGGCGGGCATGCATACGTCGGTGTGGGATGGAAAAGACGATCGGGGGGAACCGGTTGCCTCCGGAGTCTATCTCTACCAGCTCCGGGCGGAATCCGGCGTTGTAACCAAGAAAATGGTTCTGCTGAAGTGACGTCGAACGTCTCAGACCTCCCGGGAACCGATTGGTGTGTTCCCGGGAGGTTTTTCATTGTACAACGAGTACGGGAATATTCAAACCGTGTCTCACCTTCGATACGGAGGTGCCAAAAAAGAGATCCTTCAGCCCTCTGTGTCCGTGTCCTCCCATGACAAGCAAATCCACTCCCCCTTCTTTTGAGATCTTGATGATTTGTTCAGGGGGACGGCCGTATCCAAGCGCCGTTGACACCTCAACTCCTCCCTTTCGCAGTTCTTCTGCAATAACCTCAAGCTGCTCCTTATCCTCACGCGCCTCGTCGTCAAACGCATCCGAACCGAACAGCTGACCGCCAACCCCCTCCACGACGTGGAATACAAGGAGGGAAGCGCCATAGCCTTTTGCGAGCGATTGTGCATGCGAAAGCACCTTGGCGTCGACAGCGCTGTAGTCGATCGCCACACCAATCCTGGAGAAACGCTGGGGGACCAGCTCAATCTTTTCGTGGGCCTTCAGAGCCGGTTTGCGCCATACTTTCCAGGATTTCGGCAGCGAGATATAGATCTGCAGGAGAGCTCCAAAGACCGCCAACGGAACAACCGTCGACCACAACAAGATGGCATAGGGGCCCGCTCCCGAAATCCAATCAGAAATCTGTTCCACGAGAAGCAACGTATTCAGAGCGCAGATGGTCCCGGCAACAATCCATGCAAGCACTTTGACCCAGGGCTTGTTTGAAAAAGAGCCCATGATCTGGCGGTCGCTCGTGAAGCGGATCAGCGGGATGACGGCAAACGGAAGTTGAACGCTCAGGATGACCTGACTGAGTATGAGAAGGTCGTACGATCCCTTGTCGCCCTTCATAGTGATGACGATGACTGCGGGGATGATGGCCAGAAGGCGTGTGATGAGTCTCCGAAGGAACGGGCGAACGCGGAGCTTCAGGAATCCCTCCATGACGATCTGACCCGCGAGCGTTCCTGTCAGTGTCGAGCTCTGCCCGGCCGCGACAAGCGCTACGCCGAACAATGTGCCGGCAAGGGCTGTTCCCATGAGGGGACTCAGCAGCTCATGCGCCTGCTGGATCTCGGTCACCACGACTCCCCGCGTAAAGAACACAGCGGAGGCAACAACGAGGATGGCCGTGTTGACAAAGAAGGCGGCGTTGAGCGCAATCGAAGTGTCGATGAAATTGTATTTGCATGCAATGCGCTTGCTTTCTTCCGTGTTCCCGACGATCCGGGTCTGCACGAGCGCCGAATGGAGATAGAGGTTATGCGGCATGACGGTTGCACCCAGGATTCCGATAGCAACATACAGGCTTTGTGAATTCAATCTTGGAATAAACCCGTTTGCGAGCTCGCCCCACTGCGGGCCCGCAAGGAACACTTCGATGACAAAACTGAGGCCGATGGTTGTTATGAACATCAAAATCAGCGCTTCCATTTTCCTGATGCCGTAATTCTGGATCACAAGGAGCAGGATGGTATCGAACCCTGTAATGATCACGCCATAGATCAAGGGAAGCCCGAACAACAGGTTCAGGCCGATCGCGGTGCCGAGCACCTCGGCAAGGTCACATGCGGCGATCGCGATTTCGCAGAGGACCCAGAGAATGTACGCCACCGGTTTCGGGTAGTTGTCCCGGCAGGCCTGTGCAAGATCCCGGCCTGTGACAATGCCCATCCTCGCGGCGAGCGTTTGGAGCAGAACGGCCATCAGGTTCGACATCAGCAGTACCCAGATCAGCTGGTAGCCGAACCTTGCCCCTCCTTCCAGGTCGGTCGCCCAGTTCCCCGGATCCATGTAGCCAACGCTGACAAGATACGCCGGCCCGACAAACGCAAGGACGCGTTTGATCGCACCGGCCCCTTCCGGGATCTTCACGCTGCCGTGAACTTCGGCAAGTGAAAGGCCTTGTTGTTCGGATGAGGTATTCATCTACTGTCCCTCGACGAAAATATTTTCTGCGAGTTTTGCACTGACAAATTGCTCCTTGCGGCCGATCTCCACCCGTAAGGATCCGTCAAACCCAATGTGTTCTTTCACCCTGATGCGCTTGTTCAGTCCGATTCCGAGCCGGGTCGCATACTGAAGAACCTGCGAGTTCGCGTCGTTGACACGGGCCACCGTGACTGTCTCACCGGAAGGAACGCTTGCCAGCGCCCTGTATTCCACTTCCTCGATACTCCCGTCGGTCCGCGGAATAACATCTCCATGAGGATCCTTGCGCGGGTACCCCAGGCGCTCATCGATCCGTCGTTCCAGTTTTTCGGACGTGAGGTGTTCGAGTCGATCCGCCTCATCGTGAATCTCGTGCCATGGATAATGAAGCACCTGGACGAGGAACAACTCCCAGAGTCGGTGGCGGCGGAGGATCTTGAGCGCCCGGCGGCGTCCTTCGTCTGTCAGCACAACACCCTTGTACGGTGTGTACGTGAGGATGCCCGCCTCAGCAAGTTTCTTGATCATCTCCGTCACCGACGGCGGCGACACGCCCAGCGATTCCGAGAGTGACGACGTAGAGACCTTCCCGGCGGATTCCTGGAGCTTGTAGATGCTCTTCAGATAATCCTCGATATTCTCGCTCGCCGCGTCCCGGCTCTTTCGTTCCGATGATCGTGCAGGCATACTTGCTCTCATTTTATTAGGTTCACCTAAATATAAAATGAGGCGAGTTAAATGTCAACTCCGATGAGAGCCAGCGCTCCTGTCTTGTTTTTCATACAACTTCCTTCTATTTTGGGCATTATTTGACACGCCGCCACGGACAGCCAAGTGCCGACTATACTCGTCATCGACGACGACGAACTGATTTGCGAGATGATCTCGACGTCCCTTCGCATGGAGGGCTTTGAGACCATCAGCGCCCTTGATGGCCACGCCGGTATCAAGGCAGCCCGCGACCACGCGCCGGACCTCATCATCTGCGATGTGATGATGCCGAAGCTCGACGGCTTTGCGACCCTCAGCGCGATACGCAAAGATCCGGCAACTGCCACAACCCCCTTCATCTTCCTCACCGGTCAGACCACCAAATCCGATATGCGGCAGGGCATGGATCTCGGTGCGGACGATTTCCTTGCCAAGCCTGTCATGGTCGACGAGCTCGTGGCAGCGATCCGCACGCGGCTCCAGAAGCATGAGCTCGCCCGGAAAGAAACCGAGCGCAAACTCGATGAGCTGCGCGTGAACCTCAGCCTTTCCCTCCCGCACGAAATCCGGACTCCGCTCAGTGGTATCATTGGTTTCGCCGAGGTACTGCGCGACGACAACGCGTCACTCAAGCCGGAGGAGATTGCGGAGATGGCGCGGATCATCCTCAAGTCGGCTTCTCGGCTCGGCCACCTCGTGGAAAACTTCCTCACGTACGCACAGCTGCAGATCTTGTCCGCAAGCTCAGGCAAGACTCCCTTCGCAGGCAAGGAAGCCAGTGTCATCCTCAAGATGCATGTGGAGGACTCCGCGAAGAAGAAAGCAGCGGAACATGAACGCGCAGACGATTTGCGTCTTTCGATCGGTTCCGGGGAAGCGGCAATTTCCACGCAGGGGATGAAGCGGATCTCGGAAGAAATCCTGGACAACGCGTTCAAGTTTTCAAAACCTGGGTCGCCCGTTGAGGTCAGTACGGATCAGACGGAGCGGTGCCTCATCCTGACCGTGGTCGATCATGGAATCGGCATGAACGCGAAGGACATTGCAGATATCGGGGCATACAAGCAGTTCAACCGCAATCGCCTTGAACAGCAGGGCTCAGGACTTGGGTTGACGATAGTGAAGCAGATGGTCGAATTGTACGGCGGAACATTCAGCATCGAAAGCGAACTCGGAAAGGGAACCACCGTCAGACTGGAGCTGCCCCGGGTTCACCACTAGTGCCGCTTCCAAAAAGAACCCATGTGATTCGTATCCGAGCCTTTTCAATTCGGCTGTAGTGCCTGCTTCCCCCCGCCGAAGGGATCACGTCGTGAGAATCGGTCCTCCCGACAAAACGCGGAACACTCTCCAAAACACAGTAACAATTATTGGAAGCGGCACGAGCAGCACGTCCTCCCCTACTTTCCCTTCACAGGATCACTCTTCTTCTCAAACAGGTCATCAGACAAACCTGTATTGACCTTGTAGTCCAGGTATTTCACCGTGATGGTACCACTCCGGCTCGGACGCTGGACTTCCTCGAATTGCTGGGGAGCCGCCATGTCAAGATCGAGCCGTTTTTCCAGCGTGTCACGCGTTGCGATTTCAAATGTCGCTTTCATTTCCTTTGGAAGCAGGTAGCCTCCGGGCTGCGCCGCATACGTAAACTCCAGCTTCAGGCTTCGCCCTTGGTACGGCACCGTTTCGACCTTGCTGATTGTCCATGTCGAGGGATCAACCCAGACGAGCAGGCGCCCCGGCCGGATCGCCGGAGACTTTCCTGTCAGCTCGAGCTTCTGGACCCTCCGGCCATTGAGATTTTCGTCGCCGATGAGTTTCGGATCGTAGCGCTCGACGAGCAGTGAGGGGTTGAGAGCAACGCCTTCACGCGGGAGCATCGCGAAATTCGTCGACGAGAAGTGCACCTTGTCCGGCTTCTTGAAGTACATCGTCGCATTCATCTTCGGAACGCGGATCCGCTCCATATCGATCGATGCTTCAATCGTCGCGACAAAATCCTTAACCTCCGACGAGCCCTTCTCGACATTGTTCATGATCGCCGCTGCATCGGGATTCTTCTGCCCGATAGCCTGAGCGATCGAAATCATACAGCACACGGCAACAATCAGCGGTCGTCTCATCGTCATGCCCCCTGCACCCTTTCGCTCCGGGCCACAACCACATTGTAAATCCACATCAGGATCGTGGCCCCAACACCAATGCCAATAAGCGCAAACCAGACATTTTCCGGCTTCCCTGCGGCCTTCGAGGTTTGATACAGCCATCCGCCGATCGGGTCTCCGACGAACCGAGCGATGGCGATGGGAAGAAATGCATAACCCTGGAACAATCCCTGCTGACCGGGGGGCGCAATCTCGGAGATGTATTCATAGTACCGGGGGGCCTGTGTCATCTCGCCGATCGCGAATGCGACAATGCCGGCAGCGATCGTTGGGACGCTCGGGAAGATACCAATGATGACCCAGATGAGGCTGGACATTGCGAAGCCCGCGAGAATCGCACTTCGCGTACTCAGTCCCTTGGTCATTCGGTTGATCGGAATCTGAAACAGGATGATCGCTCCCGCTCCCGCCCAGGACTGCAGGATCTCGTACGGATACGCCTTGTCGATGTAGTCGGTGACGTAATACGGTACGATGATGAACTCTTGCCAGAAGATGATCCAGTACAATGAATAGATGAGCAGGAAGATCATGAACTTGAAGTTCGCCAGAACCACGAACAGGTTGGCAAACTTCTTGCCGAGGGACTCCGTTACTTCAGTTGCAGATGACTTGATCTCCTTGTACAGAAGCATGTTCACGACAAGCATGGCAAGGCAGCTCGCAGAGGAAACCATGTAGACGAACTCGTTCCCGAGGCTGTCGCGAACAAAGTACGCAATCGTGGGTCCCACCATCGCTCCGACGTTTACGAGCCAGTAATAGATCGCGTACCCGAGAGATTTCGTTTCCGGCTTTGACGCGACGGCGACAGTCCCAAGCACCGAAGGCTTGATGAACGATCCGCCGAACGCTGTAAACACGAGAAAGAACACGAGCAGCCAGTATTGCGAGAATCCTCCATAGATTCCGGCGAAGGCGGTCATCCCCATCGAGCCGATGAGGAAATATCCGAGCGCAAGTATCGAGAACGCAATATTGAACGCACGGCGGAATCCCCATTTGTCTGCGAGCGTGCCGCCAAGGATGGGAAGGAGATAAATCAATCCTCCGAAAATCCCCGAAAGTTGTCCGGCCTGTGTCTCCGTGAAACCAAGCTTATTCCGCATGTAGATCATGAAAACGATCTGCTGCCCGTAATAGGCAAGCCGCTCAAACAGCTCCATGCCGTTTGCCACCCAGAAGGAAGAGTGAAATCCCTCCCTCATTCGTCGAATTCCGCCTTGTATGTCCACGAAGTTTCCCTGATTGGTGATGGTTGGACGCGCTTACGTGAGAATATCTTTGCGACGGAAGATGAGCCAGGCCGCCACGACAAACACAAGCGAATAGGCTCCAAGAACTGCCACAGAGCTGCCGATCGAATCCCACGGTACCGGATCTTCGAACGCCTTCTGCCAGACGTTCATGTAATTTGTGAATACGTACGGTTTCAGGTCCTGAAAGAAATCCAGCGGGATGACCGTGATGAGCAGGAAGATCATGTTCACTCCCATCGTGCTTATGATCGGCCCGATTGCGTTTTCAACAAACGACGAGAAGAAGAACGCAAGCGATGCAATGGTGATCATCGCCCAGGCCGCGAGCAGATAGCCGACGAGGAAGCGCCACAGCACATCCGATTCAGGAATCACGAGGATGCCGCGGAGGATGACGATAAGATCGCCGCCGCCAAGGAGTGCGAGTGAGAGCCCGACGCTCAGGAGCGCCATGAAGGAGACAAAGACAAGCGTGTAAATGACCGTCGTGGCATATTTCGAGAGAAAGATGCGCGTCCTCGAGACGGGCCGGACGAGAATAAGACGATACGTCCCCGCCGTCGCCTCCCCGGCAAGCTGGTCACCGGCAACAAACGAAATCAGCAACGGGATGTGAATCCAGAGGCTGTTCATCATGTTGTGGGCGACAAACCACCCGTTAAAGAGGTTGCCGACAAAGAGGAAGTCCTGCTGCAGCGATCGCAGGGAATGCTGCAGAAACCGCCCGCCTTCAAGCTTCATCGCCACTTCAATGAGCGGCACGATCACTCCAACGAGCAGAAACCCGATGTAGGTGCGTTTCTTGAGGAAGGTTTTGACCAGTTCATAATAAATGAGGCGGATCATCGCTTGTCATCCCTCCCCTCGGACGCGCTTCCCTCAGTGATGGAGAGGAAGTACTCCTCGAGCGACCTTCTCGGAACAAGAGCCTGGATGTCGACCCCCTCGTGTACGAGCGCTCGCGCGAACTCCGGCACATCTTCGAACTGCATCGGTGCTTCGAGCGCATCTCCTTTTTGACGAATCTCGGTAATACCGCGCGCCGCCAGGACAGTCCGGATTTTTTCAACCGGGCGCCCCGTCACAGAGACGACTTTTTCTCCCTTGGAGAGCAGGGCGGCAACTTCTCCTTGCGTCACAAGCTCGCCGCGGTTGATGACCGCCATTCGTGTCGCGACCATTTCAACTTCGTTCAACAAATGCGAGGAGAGAAGCACGGTCTTATTCTGATCGCTTGCGAGATGCCTGATCAGATCGCGGATCTCTTTCATCCCCTGAGGATCGAGACCGCTCGTCGGTTCATCGAGAATGATGAACTCAGGATCGGCGAGCAGCGCCTGGGCAATCCCGAGACGCTGTTTCATCCCGTGGGAGTAGGTTTTCACCTTGTCGGCGGCGCGAGAGCCAAGACCGACCAGGTCCAGAACCTCAGCGATCCGTTGCGACGATGCTCCCCCGTTGAGCGCCCCGACGATTTCGAGATTTCGTTTCGCGCTGAGGTAGGCATAGAAATCCGGCTTTTCCACGATGCCGCCAATCCGGAGGAGAGCCTGTTCACGCTCTCTCTCGAGCGACTTCCCAAAGAGAAATACTTCCCCTTCAGTGGGTCTGATGAGCGAGAGAAGCATGCGAATCGTCGTGCTTTTCCCGGCTCCGTTGGGACCAAGGAACCCGAAAACATCGCCGCGATGGACTTCAAGATCGAGATGGTGGACGGCCCATCGGCTTTTATACTGCTTGCCGAGGTTTTTTGTCTGAAGGATGAGCTCGCTTGTCAATGCAATCAGGAGGAATGGACATGAAGATTCTGGTGGACCATTGTGCGGGCAATGTAGAGGATATTTGAGGGATTTTCAAGCAGAGCGACACACTTCATTGAGTATTGTTCCCTGTTTGATCTCCGAAATTGACTGAGAGCGTCGTGCATCTGTCAGCATGAAATACACATGAGGACGTGAAAAGGAACGACCGACCCCAAGTCCTAGGGTGATGAGACCAGCCGATAACAAAAACGCCGCGGTCAATGCCGCGGCGTTTCAGAGAACTTCGGGTGATTCTTCTACTTGATCTGCTTGAGGCGGTCAAGTGCAACCTGGACCTTCTTCGCCTGTGATGAAGGCAGGTTTTCTTTCGAGAGAAGCGAGTATTCTGTCAGTGCCTCTTTCGTGAGCTTCATCTTCTCAAATGCTGTCGCAACAGTCAGCCGGGCGTCAAAATTCGCCTTCAGCTCCGGATGCGTCCGCAATGTTTCCTTCGACTTCAGGATGGAGGTTGCGAAATATGAATTGTCGAAGAGGACGCGGGCACCGTGCAGCTGCATTTCCCCTTCGTTCGAATCTGACGATACCGGGGAATTTGATTTTGCAACGTTATCACCGTGAATCACTGTCGCCGACGGGACCGAGAGATCGTCGCGATCCCGTGGAGGCACCGCGAGGATGTTCTGCATCGCCAGCTTCAGAAGAAAATCTTCCTGGCTCAGCTGCCTGATATCGGAAATGTCGAGGATCGTCATCTCCGGGACTGTCAGCTTGCGCTTGTCAGTCTCGATCGTCGCCGTGGAACCGGGCCCGGTTCTCATGCTGTCTTCGGGCTTGAGGAGATCGCCGACTTTCAGCTTCTTCCATTCCTCCATGACCCCTTTCCTCACTTCAACGGTCCCCTTGATCGATCTGACCACGAAGTCCGCGGCACGGACCGGAATTGCCAAAAACGCCGCCAGGAGTATCCACAGTAACCGTGTACGCATCGCTCAATCCTTTCGAATCAATTTCTATTGCGGAAGAACATCCACCAATCGAACCCAACCACGTACGATACCGAGACCAACTTCAACATCATCAAAATACTCTTTTGCTCCGAGCTCCCACGCCTGCTGGAAACCCTGAGTAATCGCCGTCGTCTCGACGGGCACCCACACGGTTTCTTCCCCGCGCTCATTCTTCCGTACCACGTAGCGCTTCGGGTTGTCGCTCACGAGTTTCGCCTGCGTTGCAGGAATCTCCGTGTCAAACATCATGAAGATGTGCGCATCATCCAGCCGCTGCGGCGGTATGACATCGATGAATGCGGTGTTGATCCCGACACTCCACAGCAGCGATGAATAGCACACCGTCATGTCGTCACAGTCGCCGCCCCGCAACGCCAGTGTCTCCGACGGAAACTGCACTCGATCCTTGCTCGCTCTCGGGTCGTTAACGTATGTCAGCCGGGACGCAAACTCGTTAAACAGCAGCCTTGCGGACTTAAACTTCTCCATCTGCTTTGCTGCAGCCGCCAGTGAATCCTTGTTCTGGCTCATCACGGCCCGCGAGAACCGCATGATATCGGGATCTTCGGGCGTCAGGAAGTAGCGAAGCGAAAGGGCATCTCCATCCCAATCATTCCGTCCCCTGATGATCACCCGCGTCTGGCTCTTGTCGTCGTAGTCTTCGGCAGGCGAGGCCTTCACGAAAACGTCGGCGGCCCGGAATACCATCGACGGCACGAACCGGATTGCATCGTTGAAAATTGCATAGAACGGGACATCCGCTTCCGCGTTCGGTTCGATATAGACCGGACGGGGAGTTTCAGTCGGCGCATCCATGTACTGATCGACAAAGAACGAGACCTTGGCCGAGATCGGCTTGGACGAGATGTTCTTCACCCGGGCTTTTCCCAGCGGCCGGTAGGCAAGCACCTGGTACGAAGACGGATAGACTTCGCTCAGGATCTGCACATATTCAATTTTCGCCCACACGTCGCGCGTCCGTCCGAGCGAGATGTTGGCGGAGAGTGTGATCTGACTCGGCGTGAATGCATTGTAGCCGAGATCCTGCACCCCCTTGTCAAGGAACTCATCAACGGTCGGCTGCGTCCTCGGTTTCAGAAAATGGACATAGCTGAGGTTGATTTTCGCGGGCCCGTAGGTAAACCCCGCACCGCCTGAAATCCCGGCGAAGAACGGCAACGATTTTCCGCCGAACAGGATCCCCTGTCTCAGCATCCATCGATCACCCACCGACCATTCAGACCCGAATCCCCCTTGGCCCTGCGTGTCAAAATCCAGCATGACCGTCGTTCCAGGCGACGCCTGGTATGCTGCTCCTGCCCGCAGCGATTTCACATTTCGCAATCCCCAGTTCAGCACTGCCTCGGGCAGTTCGCTCTCTGTGAGCCTGAACAGGTTTTTCGCCACAACGCCAACGCTCCACGCCCCTTCCGGCTTCCAATTCAGGCCGATATCGATATTCCAGGCGCTTGCCGAATAATCGACCGTGGCAATCCGGCCGGGCGTTCCGTTCTCCGTCAGCAGCTTTGTATCGGAGACAAGCTGCTCGCGGTAGCGGGCGCTCGCTCCAAGTCCGACGGTCGGCGTAATCTGATATCCATAGCCGAGCGCATACTGTTCCCTGTATGTAATGCGCTCGTCGTAGTCGATTTTTGTACCGACATCCGGGAAGGTCACCGAACTCGGAACGTCGAATTCGAGAATCATCCCCGGTGAGTATGCGGCAGCGACGACATGTGCATCGAGAAATCGTTTCGCTGTTCCCGCCGTGTACAGAGAAATTCCTTTCAAAGGAACGTCGCGTCGAAAACTTGCATACGATGACGCGGTCAGATCCCAATCACGTATAGACACGAGACCCGCTGGATTCCAGTCGATGCTGCCGATGTCATCCGAGAGCGCCGTAAACGCGCCGAGCGCGGAACCGCGCGCGGACGTCAGGTGCTGCCCGAAGGCAGTGACGGCAACGAACTGAGCGATGATGAAGATCCGGCGTAGTCTGAAAGATCGTTGCTTTGTGGGGAACACGCAAAAATCTAGGCGCCGTTGTGAAACAACATCAAAGCGTGAACTCTCTCTCCTTGTGTGTGGTACGCGTGATCGTGATCGTTGAGCCGGAGCGAGGAGCAGATCCTCACTTCAGCCAGAGAAGGACGTTATGAATTGATGCCGCCTGCACAAGGACGCTTCCGTCATAGTCCGGCGAAATTGTAGTCGAGATGCTGTTCGACGAGATAAACGAGAGCATGTAGTGCCCGCTGCCGTTCGCCTGAACACTCTGCATCACTTTTGCCGGGATGGTGACGGAACTTGATCCTTCCTGAATGCTGACTTGTAGGAGTGGTTTTACGGGGACATTTGATTGCTCATCGAACGAACTGATCAGGAGGCGGAGCTGCTGTCCGCGCTTCCCCTGCCACTGCAGATGAAGGTCATCTGAGCGGAAGAGAATTTGTCCCGCCTTTGGTTCGACAAGTGTGATTTCGTCAGGACTGGAGATCTCCTTGCTGAACGCCGGAATGGAGTTCTTCCCGTCCGCGACAAACCGGTACTGCTGTCCGGCTGCATAGACGAAGTTCGAGGCCGGGGCATTATCCTCGTCCACGAGCGTGTAGGTTCGCCCTGCAAACTGATTGGGCTCCACGCTTGACCAGGTTCTGAACGGCCTGAACGACTTCGGAATATCGACCGAATTGACTTTTGCATTCCCCACATCCAGCCCCAAATAACCGATAACCTTGGCCGACACGCTGCTCTGAGAATCCTGCTGGTCGGTCCGGGTGATCGGATGCTTTGGGTCGTTGAGAAGTATCCGGGAATAGGAGAATGTGGCCCGATAGGTGCCAAAATCGGTCTTGACCCCGCTGACCAGGAGCGTGGCGGGATACGCCTGCTCCTCGGTCTGCAGCACCCCTGAGGTATCCACAGAAGCATCAACGATCAACGTGGAATCGATGGCCGGAAGCACCTTCACTTCCAGCGCAGAAGCGCTCTGATCGGCGGCGAGTTCAACAGGAAGCTTCTCCTGACAACCGACGAACCAGAGCACGACAAGAATCAGAATTATGAACCCTGACCTACGCATGAGCCATTACCATCCGTTGACAATATACTGAAATCCTCCGTATTCCGAAATATCCCACGTCACTGAACTAGAATACCAAAAACGACAACAAAAGAGCCTAAAAGTAAAACTGGCTCCCGCTGTTCCCCGGAGCAGGAGCCAGGTGGGGATCCACAACGCCACATCTATTGCACTGTATACGGGATACCCCAAAACCTTGTATGGACAGGCGCCTCCATATCACACAATGACTCACGGGAGATCGCCTCAACCACTGCATGAAACACCCCCGGACGAGGCTGCGCACGGACAGTGTTCTCATACGTGTGAATGTACCGGTCGCCAACCCGATTCTCGATCTTCAGCGGCAGAAGCGTCCGCTGTCCCCATTTTCCCCGGTATCCAGAACGAAGAACAACCATGTTCGGCTCGATTTCGCTCGTCTGGACCTTCACCCTCACGTCGAGATCGGTCTCCCCTCCAACTGTCGCGAAGTGACCGTGTCCGTTAACCCTGAACGGCCACGTCGGCTCGTCCGGGGATCGTAAAGAAATTGTGTCGCCTGATTGCGTTCGAAGCTCGAATTCGCTGATTGAAACATTTGCCATTTCAGTACCGCCGTGAACAATCGAGACACCATTCAGCTTCCAGTTTCTCGCGGGATAACCGGTCTCGCCGATCCGCATGAACCGTGCTTTCCTGATGCTGTTCTCTGTGAATGGCTTCGAAACAAACGAATGTCGCATTCTCGTGCTGAGTTGATACGGCGCCGAGATCTTCATGATCCCTTCGATCGTGCGGGTAACCGTTGCAACCACACAGTCAGTGCTCACTTCCTCAAGTCCCACCGACTTCTTCATCCGATGTATGATTCTCCCCCAGCGCAACGGATACCCACGATCGTTTAATTTCGTTGACCCACCGACGTAATCTGACGAGTATGCATCCCCATCATCAAGCGGAATGATGTCGCTGTCAATCAGCGCATCATTCAGAATCAGCATCTCGAGATATTTTCGTTCTTTGGAGGTCAGCATTGCCGTATCCGGCGATTTCGATGAATTCCTGTTCCGTGTTTCTGTGTAGACTCTACCCAACTCTTGTGCCAACATCTCGGATTGGCACAACAGGAAGGGTGCGGACTCAACAGATTGATATTCAAGGAGTTAGCTGCCATTCCCGCGAACGCTTGAACTGCGGGAACGGGAGGAAGTGCGGGAATTGCGTGTATGAAGTGCGGGAATGAAGCCGGTACCGGCAGAACAACGTGTAATAATTACATCTTTGGCCAGAATCGAGTCCTGGTCGGTCTAGCTGAGTTTCCACCTTCCATCAAGAAATGACCTGATCACTTCGTCAAGGATGGTGTGATAACGCTGTGGCAGATTCTTATATTTTGGACGAAGGTTTCTGCGGGCAGTATCAAAGTCCTCCCCTTCTGTCACTCCCTCGACAACGTTGGCCAGGTATTCCCGAAGCTTCTTCTGGACCTTCTCCTGGCTTTCGGCATCTCCGTCCCCCGAAATTGCGCTGACAGCTTTCGCCTCGTCCCAGCTACTCTCAAAGAAATGCTTGAAGCAGATCCCACGAAAATACTCTGCCACCGTTCCGCGGTTCAAACCTCCGAGTTCTTCGGCGGTCTCGGAGATCGAGCTTCTTGAGAATTTTTTCGACCGGAGGATCTCGATAATCTGATCTTCAATATCGACGTGTCCCTTCGTTGCGCCTGCGATTTCCTCAGAGACGTCGCGAAGCTGAATAAGCTGGCGCCGTTCGGATCTCGCGAGGATCCCGGCCCTTGTGATGGCACTCTGGAGCTCACGGACATTACCGGGCCACGGGTACTGAATGAACGCATCCATCACAGTGGATGAAATCGACAACGATCCCTCCTCCTTCTTCAGGAAGTACTCGGCGAGATACGGGATGTCGCCTTTGCGTTCCCTGAGGGACGGGAGGTCGATCACAAAGACGTTCAACCGGTAGTAGAGGTCTTCCCTGAATCGGCGGGCCGCGACAAGATCCCGGAGGTTCTTGTTGGTTGCCGCGATGATGCGGGCTGTCGTCTTCAACGTTGAGGTTGAGCCGACTCTCTGAAATTCGCCGCTCTGCACAACGCGCAGGAGTTTGACCTGGAACGCCTCGCTCGTTTCTCCAATCTCGTCGAGAAGGATCGTCCCACCGTTCGCATGTTCGAACAATCCGATCTTCTGCTGAATCGCGCCTGTGAACGAACCCCGCTCGTGTCCGAACAACTCGCTCTCCAGCAACGTTTCCGTAAGAGCTCCGCAGTTGAGAGCCACAAACACTTTCCCTTTTCTGCTGCTCAAATCATGCACCGCCCGGGCAACGAGTTCCTTCCCCGTGCCGCTTTCACCGAGGATCAAGACGTTGGCATCGCTGACCGAAATCTTCTCGATCAGCCCGATCACGTCCTTCATGCGGCCGGCCTGATCGTACATGATGCCGTTGAAGATGGACCTGCCGCTCGAGGGCTCAGGATCAGATGATTCGTAACGCACCATGTCGCTTACCTGTGTCGACAGGGTCTTGATCTCTTCCTTGTACCGCTTGATCTCATCGAGCAGCTCCGATGCACGGGGAGAACTTTCCACCGACTTGTGATCAAAGAGCTCCTTCTCAAGCATCTGGAGTTTGAGTTCTTCCTCACGGAGCCTGTTCTCCGCCTTCTCTTTTTCAGATTCGAGACGCGCCACCTGCTTGTCGACGGCGAAATAATCGTAGAGAACAGGACCGAGCCACGCAATGGCGAGGAGAAGGAGCGGGTCGACGACAGGCAGCACAATATGAAAAGCAACGAACACCAGCTGGGCCGTTGCGATATACAAAACAGCGAGGAGCAGCGCAAACACGCCGCCCCTGAAATTCCCGAACAAATGGATCAAGCCGATGAGAATAAGGGCGAGCAGCACCGGGATCAGGACGTGTCCGACAAACGGCGAGACGCGCTTGAGGAATCGCCCTTCGAGCGCGTTATCGACAAGCGTAGCGTGCAATCCGACAGCCGGGAACTGTGCGTCAAACGCGGTCGGCACGAAGTTTCCTCGTCCCACTCCGATCACGCTGACGAAGACAACCTTCCCGTTCAGGATCGAGAGACTCGTCGAATCGGAGGCGAAGGAGCGGAGAACATCCACACAGCTGTAATGACGGAAGGAACTGATGGGACCCGGTATGTTCAGCGAGGTCGTCCCATCGCCATTGATGGG
>DATJQB010000295.1:0-3468 GCA_035506075.1 Bacteroidota bacterium
GACGTGACGCTGCACGTGCTCGACCTGATCGAGACATCGGCGAAGAGGGGGAAAGAGATCGTCAATCAGGTGCTCGCCTTTGGCAGGGGCGTAGCCGGACAGCGCATTCCATTGCAGCCTTACCATATCCTGAAGGAAGTCCTCGTTATCGCCAGAGAAACCTTCCCCAAGACCATTGATATCCTGGACAAGACACCGAGAGACCTGGGCGGGGTTTTTGCAGATCCTACACAGGTCCAGCAGGCGCTGTTGAACATCTGCGTGAACGCGCGGGACGCGATGCCGAATGGAGGGCAACTCACGATCTCCGGTGAGAATATCACCCTGGATGAAAACTATGCCCATATGAACATTGACGCTCAACCGGGGTCGTACGTCGCGGTGAGCATCAGTGATACGGGGAGTGGAATTCCGGCGCAGATACGCGAGAGGATCTTCGAACCGTTCTTCACAACCAAGGAAATCGGGAAGGGCACTGGGCTCGGCCTTTCTACAACTCTCGCGATCGTCAAAAGTCACAAAGGATTTATTACGGTCGACAGCGAACTGGGAAAGGGGACAATGATCAAGGTCTTCCTGCCGCTGCACCGCGAAGGGCAGGCTGCTCAACTGGGCGAGCCCCGGGCTACGATCCCGTGCGGCGATGGCGAGACGATCCTGGTGATAGATGATGAGGAAGGCATCCGCCAGATCACCAAGGAGACGCTTGAGGCGTTTGGTTACAACGCGATCGCGGCAAAACATGGAGCCGAGGGCGTGGCACTCTTTGCAGAGAACCGGGCCATCATCAAAGCTGTTCTGACGGATATCTTTATGCCGGTGATGGACGGTTACGCAACGATCCGCGCACTGCGCACGCTCAGTCCGAACGTGGCCATTATTGCAACGAGCGGACTTTCAGACGGGGTGAGGCAGATGGCAACGAGTGATGTTGGTGCCCAGGCATTTCTCATGAAGCCATATACTGCAGAGAAGCTTCTGACAACATTGCATCCTCTGTTGAACGGGGCATCCAAAGTTCAGAAAAATCAAGTGCCTGATTCCCCCTGAAGGGAAAGATGCGGACGTCGGCGGCGGCCATGAGCCTTCATTCCCGTTGTGGGCGAGGTCACGTTTTGTTTCCTATTTCTTCCGGATCTTAAGAGCGTCAAAGACATGGAAAGGTTTCACCATGGCAATTCGGGTTCTCTTTGTGGATGACGAAGCAGCAGTTCGAGAGATCGTGTCGATGCACCTCTCACTCGAGGGGTACGAGGTGAAGGTGGCCAGCGGTGGGAGCGAGGCGATCGAAATGCTCGTTTACGAAGATTTTGACGTTATTCTTCTGGATATTCATATGCCCGGCGTCGACGGCATCGGGGTTCTGCAATACATGAAGGAGCATAGCATCCGTGTCCGTCCCATCATGCTTTCCGGCTCAAGGGATCTCCGGGCGCTCTCGGCGTGCGCGGAGTTGGGCGCATTGGAATACCTCCCGAAGCCATACAACTTCCACGAACTCGTGGACGCCGTCGAGCGAGTGCTGGCGTAGAAGCGGAGTAGTCAGAAATGCCTGACTCTCAACTTCCACTATCTAATTCTATGGACATTCCCCATTTTGAAAGACAAATTTGTGATTACTCGAGTCGTCCCGAAATCACTTGTTCGGGACCCATAAGAGGCGAGTTATAGGCCCTGACCTGGAGCTTGTCAGGACGACGATGCCTCTGCCAAGTTAAAGTTCCTGGACAACGCCAGCATCTTGGGGAATCTCTATTCTAATTCTCTATTTCTGGCGTCTGACTTCTGACCTCTGTTTTCTGACCTCTGACCTCTGTTCTCTGACTTCTGTCTTCTGACCTTCGACGTCAGTCTTCTTGCCTCTCGCATCTTCCTTCTGTCAACCGCTTTACAACAGCCCTTTCACAGCCAAGTGATGGGGCTTTTGCTTTTTTTGCCGACGAACCGTTTCTTGCTCTTATTGTGCCGTCTCCTTACTTTATCCGCACATCAGTCGCATCCCGAGCCATTCCCGGAGTTGCTCATGAAACGCTTGACGTTGATGTTCGCTCTGACTGTCATGACCGGCCTGCTGGCAATCGGACAGTCGTATCCTCCCGACTTCGATGCTTACGCCGCCAAAGTCCTGAAGACGTTCAACGTGCCGGGAATCTCCGTCGCGATCGTCAAGGACGGGAAAGTGGTGCTTGCGAAAGGGTATGGAGTGAAGAAGCTTGGTGCTCCCGATCCCGTTGACAGCAGAACGAATTTTGGCATTGCCTCAAACACCAAGGCGTTCACAGCCACCGCAATTGCGATACTTGTAGAGGAAGGGAAGCTGAAGTGGGAGGGACGAGTCATCGATTATCTTCCCTGGTTCCAGCTATCAGATCCATACGTAACGCGTGAGATGACGATCCGTGACCTGCTTGTTCATCGCAGCGGGCTGAGCCTCGGCGCCGGCGATCTGCTCTGGTGGCCTCCCTCCGCGTATAACAGGAAGGAGATTGCCCGGCGGCTGCGGTTCATTCCGCTTTCGACGAGCTTCCGCTCGGCGTATGCGTACGACAACGTGCTCTATACTGTCGCAGGAGAAGTGATTGAGGCCGTATCCGGATTACGCTGGGAAGATTTCATCAAAACAAGAATCGTGGACAAGGTCGGGATGACGCACAGCAGCGTGCGCCACTCGGATGCGGCTGCCATGCAAGGTAACGTCGCGGTAACTCATGCGAAGGTGAACGGAAAGGTTGTTCCGATCACCCCGTTTGCGAGCGACAACACAAATCCTGCCGGCGGGATAAATTCCAACGCCGAAGATATGGCGAAATGGATGATCTGTCAACTCGATTCGGGGAAATTGTCCGACGGCTCACGGCTGTTCTCACCGCGTACGACGCGCCAGCTCTGGGGGCTGGTTACCCCGATGGGCACAGGAAACGCCCCGGCGCAGCTGGCGCCGCTGAAAACTAACTTTGAAGGATATGCGCTCGGATTCGGGGTGCGGGACTATCGTGGGATGAAGCTCGTGTCGCACACCGGCGGCTTGCCCGGTTACGTGTCGCTCGTGGCGATGATCCCTGAGATCCACGCCGGGGTTGCGGTGCTGACGAACATGGAATCAAGCGGGGCATTTTACTCAATCGGTTATCATGCCCTGGATTATTATCTAGGTCAGCAATTCGATTGGATCGGCGGTTTTGCCTGGGCGGAGGCGCGTGGGGACTCAATAACCGCTGTTGCTGAGGCGAACATCTCGGTCCTCCGTGATCCGGCCTCGAAGCCATCACTTCCGCTGGAGAAATATGTCGGTACGTACACAGATGCCTGGTATTGCGATGTGAAAATCGAGCAGAAGAATGGCGGTCTAGCCATCAGCATGGTTCCCACGGCAGAACTGTCTGGTGCCCTGGAGCATTATCAGTTCGACACATTCATCGCGCATTGGAACGACCGTGAATTGCGTGCCGATGCATTTGTGACCTTCTC
>DATJQB010000296.1:0-6465 GCA_035506075.1 Bacteroidota bacterium
GTCCTTTCGTTTGAACTCTGCCTGAAAGCCGACAACTTCTCCGCTTTCCTTCAAGGCTTGTGCCAATCTTGTGCGATCCTCATTGTGTACCCAGACAGATAAATCATCTACCATGGAGGATCGTCCAAGGACGTCAGCGGCTGAATACCCGGTGATACGAGTAAAGCTGTCATTGACGTCCAGATAGACTCCATCAGCCAAGCGATTAATTGTCATGGAATCTGGACTTATGTGAAAAGCCTTGTAGAATTTTTCCTCGGAGAGGCGGAGAGCCTCCTCTTTTAGTCTTCGCTCTGTAATATCCCGGGCCACACCGATGAACTCGAACGGCTTGTGATTTTGGTCCAGGCAGAGGCGCGCTTTCACTTCCGCCCATGCAATTCCGCCGTCCTTTCTCCTGAAAGCCATTGTTGCTGTCGTCGAGGGATCAGGCACTCCCCTTTTTGCCAGGTCAATCAGTGTGGAGGAAAGGTGTCGAGATTGCCTAGCATCCACAATGAAATCCTCAGGTCGTTTTGCCATGAATTCTTCGACCGTGAACCCAAGAGCGGGAGTAATGGAGGGACTCACATACGTGAATCGACGCTCCATGTCCAGAGCCATGATCACATCGGAGACATTATCGGTGAGGAGCTTGTGGCGAGATTCGCTTGCTTTGAGTTTCCGTTCCAGTTTGGCTCTGTAGATTGCGGTTCCGATGGCAAATCGAAGATCGCTCTTGCGGAGTGGCTTTGTCAACACCGCACACGGATCTCCGATTTCCTGACATCGCGCCTCTTTTGTGCCGCGTTCGGATGCAACGCAAACCACGGGGAGACCTGCCTCTGAGCGCAGGTGGCGGCACACTGTCGCACCATCCATTCCCCCCGGGGCATTAAGGTCAATCACCGCAAGGTCGAGCCGGGTGGTTCTTGATGAGACAATTGCCTCTTCGCCCGAGTGAGCAACACATTCAATCCGATAACCTGAAAGGGGGAGGCACCGCCGAAGAGCGCGCACAATATCCGGAGTGCCCGCCAGAACAAGAGCACGCCCCACCTCTCCAGTTGGCAACACGCAACTCGAGTTCGGTTTCATCTATCATCTCCCAAGGCATTGACGAAGTTGTCAGCAAAGACGTCCCTGGCACAACTTCCTATACGCCATATTCATTCCGAAAGAAGAAAAGCCCTCCGGATAAAGGGAAACGACCTGTGAACCGGGCCCACGGCTTTGACGCTCATTCAAAGATCAGACGATCTAACTACAACTGATGACCTAGTTGACCGATTCCATCTCCTGGTCAAACACGACTTTGTGGAGATCGAGAAGAATCAACAACCGATCTTCCACCTTTCCAACGCCACTTATCATGTCGTTCCTCACTCGACCCGTCAAAGACGGAGGTGCCTCAGTCAAACTCTTTGGAATACGCAATACTTCCTGGACGGCATCCACGATAAACCCAGCGACGGTACCTTCCACCTCTATCACCACAATGCGAGTGCTACTATCATGGGTCTTCCGGTCCATGCCAAGCCGGCACCGGAGATCAATGACGGGGATGACCCTCCCCCGGAGATTGATGACCCCGTCCACACACTCCGGAGTGTTTGGGATCCTGGTTACGGCAGTCATCCGATTGATTTCCTGGACTTTCAAGATGTCCAGCCCGAAGACCTCTTCACCGAGAGTGAAACTCACCACCTGCAAGATCTCATCATTTTCGACCGTACTCCCATCTACCGCATGCGAAAGTGATTCTGTCATTTGACAACTCCCTCCTGAACTTGCTTTTCCTAAGCTTGATTTCTTTGTTCGCCTGGATATTCCACGGATCTGAATGAGGCTCATCCTGGAAAATGAGGGGGCGGAGCCTCCAGTCTGAACCCAGGTCTCCGCTCTCCCCCACCGTGTTAAACCTGGCTGAGCCCCTCATTCATGTTTCACGAGCTTTCCGTTGGAACGCACTGCGACTGAGCCCTTCTCCTCACTCCTCAAGCTAGCGGGCTTTGCTTCTTTCGTCAGGATAAATCTCCCCACCAGATTCTGCAGGTTTTCACTCATCCTGCTCAGATCTTCCGCAGCGCGGGCGATCTGCTGCGTCCCACTCGCCGATTGTGAGGTAACAGCAGAAATTGCCTCGACATTCTTGCTGATCTGTTCGCTCGCAGATGATTGCTCCTCGGAGGCGGCGGCGATTTGCGATACCATATCCGTCACACGTTGGCTTATCCGGACGATATCAACAAGTGCTGCTCCCGCCTTGTCTGCAAGTGCAATCCCCGACTCAACCTCCTGTGTACCAACCTCCATCGAGGTGACTGCACCACGAGTATCCTGTTGAATCTTCTTGATCATCCCGGCGATTTCTTTCGTTGCCTTTGTGGTCCTCTCGGCAAGCTTCCGGACCTCATCGGCGACGACGGCAAAGCCCCTTCCTTGATCTCCGGCGCGAGCGGCTTCGATTGCGGCATTCAAGGCAAGCAAGTTTGTCTGGTCGGCGATGTCATCGATCACCGTGATAATCTCGCCAATCTGATCCGAGCTCTTCCCGAGCTCTTTCACCGTTTCCGCACTTTGCCCGACCACCTCTGCAATGCGGCGCATTCCCTTGACCGTGTCTGCAACAACCTGACCGCCCGCTTCGGCGTTTGTTTTGGCCTCCTTCGCCACGTTCGCCGTCTCCGACGCATTCCGCGAATTCTCGAGGATCGTCTTTGCCATTTCCTCCACCGCGCCGGCCACTTCTGCCGCCTGGCTCGTCTGCTCTTGCGTGCCTGCGGCCAGCTCTTCCGTGCTTGAGCTAATCTGACTTGATGCGCTTGCGGCAGCTGTTACTGCCTCGGAGACGTCCTGCAGCGCTTTCTCGAGTGAATCCGCTACTCCATTGATCGATTCCTTGAGCCGCCTGTGGTCGCCCTTGTAGTCCCCCGTCATCCGCGTCGTCAAATCGCCCTGGGCCATTTTCTCAAGCACCACCCGCCCTTCTTCGACCGGACGTATCACCATGTCGAGCAGTTGATTGAGACCGGCGACCATCTTATGAAACTCTCCCTCGAGCCCTTCTGTTTTCGAGCGAGCAGAGAGATCTCCGTCGGTTGCTTTCTCGGAAAGAGCGATCACTTCTGCAGCCAGCCGACCGATGTTTTCGTACAACCGGATGAACGAGGGCAGAAGCTCATCCTGCTCGCTCCTTCGGCCGATCGACCGGATCTTCTCAAGCTGCGTCATGTGGCCACGCGAAACCTCTTCCACCATGACCTCGATATACGTCAGCCGTTCATGAGTCTCGTTCACGGCATTTGCTATCTCACCAAAAATCCCTTCATAGCTCCCTTTGACCGTGTGCGTGAGGTCATTCACTGCCAAGCGACTCATAACGTACGCGCCTTCTTTCAATCCTTCCAGGCCATCGATGCAGCTATTCAGGCTTTTCTCGATTTCTGCAAAATCGCCCTTGTATCCCATGCTTGTTCTCTTGGGGATCTCACCTTTGCCGATCTCTCGAAGAACCGCTGACGATGATTTCAACGGGTCAACAACTGCATCGAGCGTGGCGTTCACCCCTGCCACGACCTTCCGAAAATCTCCATTGTGCTTGGTCGCGTCGGCGCGGGTTGAGAGTTTCCCTTCAACTGCGGCCTCCGAGAGCATTCTCGCATCGGCGACCAGTGCATTCACTGCGTCAATACAGACGTTCAGGTTTCTCTTCAGCGTATTGAAGTCGCCATGATACTCATTACTGATCTTTGCTGGGATCTCTCCTCTACTAATCGCGTCCACGTAAGTTGCCGCCGTTGTCAACGGGCCTATCACCGCCTCTAGTGTCGCGTTCACTCCAGTGATAACGTCCCTGTACGCTCCTTCAAAGGCCGACGCATCACCTCGGGTCGACAGTTTCCCCTGTACCGCTGCGTCACTCAGCAACTGCATTTGTTTCACGAGGCCCTGCAAGGCTCCCACCGTCCGTTTCAGCGCCGGCGTGATTTCATCTCCTTCACCGAGTTCCACAATCGTTGAGGAGAGGTCGCCACGCGCCACGTTGTCCATCGTCCCTGCGATCCCTTTCAGCGTGTCGGCGAGGCTATTCATTGCCCGCGACATTTCGCCCACCTCGTCGATTGAGGTGGTTTCCAAGCGCATGCCCAACGACCCGCGCGAGAGGTGCCGAACCATTTCCAGGGCCTGCATCAAGGGTCGGGAGATCAATCGCGTGATAGTTATGCCAAGAAACATCGCGATCGCGACGGCAATAGCCACTGCAGCCCAGAGCGTGATCGCTGCCGAAGATTCAATTGCCTGTGACTGCTGAGCTGTTTCCTTGGCAATTTGATCGTCGAGCTGAATCATGGCCTTCAGATGTTTCTGCACCTCAAGCGCCTTCTGCCTCGATTCGAGAGAGGCCTTGAATGCTTGTGCATCAATAGCGGCGACTTTCGGATCATTGAGAGCCGCATTCGATGCCACGAGCCGGTCTTTCTCTTCGGACAGGTCTCGCACCACCTTGTGAGCCGATAACCAAGTCTCCCAAGATGATTTTACGTTCTCCCACTGAGCTTCCTGCTCTTTTGTTTTCGGAAGTGCATTCAGCACCGCATTTGCCGAATCCGCTCTTGCAAACGCGGCATCGATCCACGCATATTGTGCTTTGCGGAGATCGGAGTGCATCATTTGCTGGTTGATAAGGCCGCGCTCGCCAACCCACACTGCTTGCTGAGCTTCGCTGAGAGCGAGAAGAGAACGTGAGCTTGGAATACGGACATCGACGAGATTTGTGGTATTTTCTCCAAGTCTGGACAGTCCTATGTGGCCTATGAGGCCGACGAGAGCCGCGATGAGTGCTACGAAACTGAATGAGAGAAGAAGCTTCGATCGAATCTTCAGATTCGAAAACCAGGTTTTCATAACGACCCCTCAGATATGCAAGATTGAACCAATGACAGAACTACCATTTGGAGACACTTCATTTCGTTGCGACGAAATTCGCGGCTGCAATCAGAATTGGCTAAGTCATGCGGCGCTCAACCTGATTAGAAGAAGCAGACTCACAGCCTGCTAATTGTTCGCGTACAATCGCGTGCAATTCGTGTGCCTAGGAGAAGAGGAAGTTGGCGTTGGAAGTGGGAATGGAAACCAGGTTCGCTGAATCCCTATTGCCCAGCGGAATTCTATGAGCCTTGACTTGCGGCTGAACGTATTGCGTATTTGCAGAAGCAGGACGCTGCAGAGATCAAGGAGGAATCGACCTCTTGGACGCAAAGCTTCATTGAGAAATCGAGTATTTTGGTAGATAATGTTGAAGATTCTATTCAGCTGGCCAATATTCATCAGCACAGCTTTGTGCCCCAGGTGAAAAGATCTGCAAGGCAGCCAAAATGGAAAAGCCACGAATTCTATTTTGGATTGAGCGGAGCGAGAACGACAATTCACCTTATCTTCATTCAGCTGCGGTGCGCCGAAGTGATGAAGAAGGAGTACCGAGTCCTGCTCCCACCGAGCACGCGATCATATGCAAAGATGAATGATGAATCGCGGGCTCCTGAGGAAGGAGAAAGCCGACATCTCGGCTCACGGCAAAGCATCAACAACGAGCAACTCTCTCGAAGGGAGGAAGGTTCGTACTGGGAAGGGATGCAATTGCACGCTCTGGCCACATTCACGACTCCTCAGACAGCTTACCGTTTTCTTCTATGTCCACTCTTCATTCGTATGTGCCTCGATATATCAAACGCCGAGAGGTTAAAAAAAAAGCCCAGCCGATGTCGACTGGGCCCTCTATTATTCTACACAGTCACCCGACCCACCTTGGCCCGCATTGGGGTTTGGCTTTACTTTTTCGGCAGTTTTCCTTACAATATTCTTCCAAGACTAGATCGAGCTGTACGAGACTGTATACCAAGCCTTACCAATTCCTTACATTCCGTCGTCGTCCGACGGACGACGCCGAGGCAAGCGAAATTGGCAGATCCCGCTTCGTGAGTTGGAAAGGCTCAAGGATATTCAAGATTGCAGAGACGATTGAACTTCGCGGGACAGGCGCGCTAGCCTCAGGAGCTCGCGGGCACTCGGTTCCGATCTCAGGCGGGCTCTTTCAATCGAAAATCCAAACTCTAAATTCTAAAATGGTAACGCCCGGATGGCGAAATTGGCAGATCCCGCTCAGTCATCTGGAAAGGCTTGACGAGAGTCAGGAGATTCACTGAAGAGTTCTTCGCGGGACAGGCGCGCTGGCAAGTGTGCAGAGTTGCAGAGATTCGTGTTTGCTATTGTAGAGCTATGTTGCCCGGATGGCGAAATTGGCAGACGCGCTAGCTTCAGGAGCTAGTGGCCGCGAGGTCGTGCAGGTTCAAGTCCTGTTCCGGGCACTCTAACTTCAATCTCCATTGTCACTTGCAACTCCTCTGTTTTCGGTGAGAAGTTTCAGCATTCTGTTTCCCGCTTGTGTAACCATTTTGTAACCATTCCGACCGAAGGCGTCGAAGC
>DATJQB010000297.1:0-2279 GCA_035506075.1 Bacteroidota bacterium
AACCGCCGGCGGGTTTGTTCAATCGAAGAACCTGCGACCGTGATACTGTCGGGATTGTTCGTTCCAAGGCCGACGCGTTCGGCGAGAGTGATGTGCTCGATATCGTCGGGGTTGAGACCAATGATGCGGCAGCAAACGTTGTCGACCGCAACCGGATCTGCGCCTGCCACGATCGTGTTCATCACGATTCTGTTGGAGATTTTTCTGTTGCTCCTGTCGAGCGCGTTGTATGCCGGCGTTTTCTGCGTCTCAAGACAGGTGATCGCATCGACTACGGCGAAGCGAATCCTGGCAATCGACGCAAGGTCGACGATTTCCTTGTCCTGCCAGTTATATGGCAGCTGCGCCTGATGGAGCAGTTTGTGAAGCCGGTTCTCCTGTGTCACGCCGGTGGTCTTGTTGAATCCATAGCGCGTGCTGGCAGCAAGGCCGATCTGGTTCTTCAGCGCACACGTGATCCCGGGTTGTTCGTGAATTTTCAGCACGGGGACGGTGATATAGACGCTTGCCCGCGTCACATCTTTATGGACAAAATAGGTGCCTCCCTGTGGCTGAGCCTGACCTCCGCTCGGAACGGAAATAGAATCGAGTTCCGGCCACGGATCGGTATCGGAATTACCGTTGAGATTCGAGAGACGAAATCGAATGCCGGCGGCAATTGATTCCGTCTTGAGGGCCTGGTATCCCGGCACGTCGAACAACTGGGCCCACGCCGCCTGCGTTGTCCCGGATTTCTTTTCGAAGGTGGTGAACGGTCGGGGTGAGCCATCTCCCACAATGATAAGGATGTTCCCGTGGTCGATTTCGTCCACCATTCGAACGACTGCTTTCACGACGCGGACATCGGTGACCCCGCCGGAACCGCTTGAGTCCCCCTGCACGATGTTCGGTTTGATGAGAACCGTATCCCCGCTCCTGATCATTCCACGAAATCCGCCGGCCAGATCCACGGCTCGGCGTACCATTTGTTCGACGGTTGCGTACGGAATGCCATCTGTCGTAACATCGACCGGGTTTGCGAGCGAAGCGTCGTTCGACCGGACGATAGCAACGGTGGTCGCGGCGGGGGACTTCAGGTTGACGAGCGATGCATCGAGGAACGTCCGGTACGCCCCTTGCGATTCTGTGCGAGCCTGATACAGATCCCAGGAGAGCCACGCGGCCAGCAGCACAAGCATGATTGAGTATTTGATGACCCGTCGTTTCGATTTCATGAACGCCCTTTCGGGTTAGAACAACAAAGAAGAGATCATTCCTGCGACGTATGCAAAGCTGAGCGTAAGCGCGAGGTAGAACAGAAGCACTTTGCCTCCGAGCATCGTCTTGTATGCGTACAGTGTTTCCAATTTCGTGGCCGGCCCGGCAATGAAAAAGGCAAGCATGGCTCCTTTGCTCATGCCAAGGTCCATGAGAGTTTCCATGAATGGGATGGCAGAGCCTCCGCACGTGTAGAATGGCACCCCCATGCCGATGGCAACGAGTGTACTGACCTTTGTATTTCCCCCGAGCAGATGAGCAATCGTCTCCGGCGGGATGAGAGCCTTGACGGCAGCACTGAGCAGCATGGAAATGCAAAAGTATTTGCCGACGTAACGCGCATTGCGCCACAAGTCAGTCCAGAGCGGCCGAGGGTGATCTGCCTGCTCGACCTTCTGGACGTCTTTTGGAACGTACAATGATGTGAAGACTTTCGATGCGAGAAGACCCCCGGCAACGGCGACGAGAAACGCCGAGATTGCACGTGCTACAGCCATGCCAATGCCTATCCGCGTGGCTGTGAGAAAGAAGATTGTCGGGTTCATGAGCGGCGACGAGAGGATAAAAGCTATCACCGCGCTAAACGGAATGCCGAGGGGCATCATGGAGAGTCCGATTGGAATCGCGGCATATGTCGGAAGCGGAGAGACGATGCCGATCATCGCGGACGACGCGATGGAGATCAGCTCGCTTTTCGACGTGAGAAAGAGCTTTTTCGTTTGGACGAATCTCGCGACGAGTGCGTTGAGAAGAATGCTTGCGACAAGATAGGGGAAGATCTTGACGAAGAGGTCAAGAAAGTCTTCGGCGATCCGAAGGGTGTAGGTCCCTTCAAACCATGTGCGAATGTAGTACACAGTGTCGATAGTGGAAGTATTTCAACGGTGCGAGGTCTCTTCTTCACATCATCTGAGACGGCTCTGCGAAAGAACGGCAGTGCTGTGAAAATATGTCATTGTTTGGATCCAATGTCAACGGATGGGTAAGTGATTCGGTCGCGAGCCAAATCGCATTTCTGACAT
>DATJQB010000298.1:0-3739 GCA_035506075.1 Bacteroidota bacterium
GAGCTCTTGATAGTGTTGAGTCCCCCAGAACCGAGTCCCCTCACCCGGAGAGATGTTCACACCAATGCACATCTGACTCTTGAGAGACCTCGTTTGAAAGAACTCTGCCGCAAACGACTTGCTCTCCTCTTGCGTTCTGTAGTGAACTTTAAGCTCCATCGCATCGCGCGAAATTCCAAACGCTGTCAGAAGTGTCGCCAGCCTGTCGATGATGTGATAATCCTTCCGCGAGAGCAGGGGCAAAACAACATCATAGGCGTATTCATTTTCCTTCGAAAGTCCGACGTTCCATTTGCCCCCGGCGAGCATACAGAGCACCGTGGACGTTGCCGAGGGATTGTCCATCAGATCAATCACGAAATCGTATTTCTCTTTCCGAACGGCCCGGATGATCTGCACTGCGCTTGCAAGTGACTTCCTGTAGATCCATCGTTTTCGAACCAACGGTTCGTTGATGAGGACAAAGTGGTTGTTGCTGCTCAGGAGAAAATCGACGGTTGCGTCAGGGTAGGCTTGCTTGAGAACGTGAATCAGCGGCGTCGAGACGAGAACATCGCCGATCCGGTCTTGCCTCACAAAGAGATATTTCTTCCTTGAAAAGTCTATCGAGGATGGCAGAGGTGTACCGCGCTTGACAAACAGACCCAACGCACGGAGAACAAAGCGACGGAAGCCTATTTCAACCGGCTTCAGAAATTCCATCTACAGCTCTCCCCCCTTGTCGCTGTCGTCTGAGAACTGGAGCGTGTAAAGCCGCTTGTAAAGACCGGAGTCGTTCCGAAGAAGTTCTTCATGCGTCCCGCGTTCAACGATGCTCCCCTTGTCGAGGACAACAATGCTGTCGCAGTGGTAGACAGTGGACAACCGATGTGCGATCACGAACGATGTCCGTCCCTGCATCAGTCGATCGAGTGCTTCCTGGACCATCATCTCCGATTCGCTGTCGAGTGCAGAAGTGGCTTCGTCGAGGAGGAGGATCTTCGGGTCTCGCAGAATGGCGCGAGCAATCGCAAGTCGTTGGCGTTGCCCGCCGGAAAGCTGCACGCCCCGTTCACCGATCTCTGTCTGGTATCCATTCTCCAGCTGTGTGATGAACGAATGCGCGTTTGCCATCGTCGCAGCGTTCACGATTTCGCTTGTTGTCGCATCAAGCTTTCCGTAGCGAATATTCTCTTCGATGGTTCCGGCAAACAGAACGACCTCCTGCGGGACAATCCCGATTTGCGATCGAAGATCGGTCAGATTCATTCCGCGCGTGTCATATCCGTCGATCCGAATGCTTCCCGATGTAAGTTCGTAGAACCGCGGAATGAGATTGATCAATGTGGTCTTTCCGCTCCCGCTCGGACCCACAAGCGCGATTTTCTCTCCCGGGTTCACGACGAACGAAATATGCGACAGGGCGGCACCTTCAGCGTTGTAGGAAAACGACACGTCGTCGAACTCAACCATCCCCTTTGACACGACGGTCTTCTCCGGCTTCGATTGCAGCTTTTCGGTTTCCAGGTCGAGCACATTGAAGATCAGTTCCGCCGAGACGAGCGTCTTCTGAATACGCGCGAAATTCTCACCGAGCGCCTTGACCGGCTTCGCCAGGAAATTCACCAGCATCAGGAAGAAGATCATGGACGTCATGTCGACACCACCCTTGAGAAACAGGTAGCCGGTAAAAACGACGAGCATCGAGGCGACAAACGTATTGAAGAATTCGTTCGTGGGGCTCAGGAACGCTGTTGTCCGCACGATCTTCATGGAATGCCGGTAGTTCTCGTCAACCCGTCTGCGGAACGACTGTCGCTCGAACTCCTCCCTCGTAAATGACTTCACAATCCGGATTGAAGAGATCTTTTCCTGGAGAAAAGCGGAAATATCGGCAAGCGTGTTTGTCAGGTCACGGCTCGAAGAACGGATCCTGTCGCCAAATTTCCGAGAGATGACTCCCGACAATGCGAAAATGAGGATTGTGAATCCGGCAAGCTGCCAATTGGAGATGAATAGCGCACTTGCGTAGATAAGGGTATAAAGGAGGTTCTGGGCGATTTCCACCGTCAAGTACAGCGACTGCTCCATGTTGTTCACGTCGTTTGTGAGTCGCGACATGACCGTGCCGGTCTTCTGTTGGTCGAAGTACCGAACGGGCAGGAGGAGGACGGTGTCAAACAACTCGATCCGGAAGCGCATGAGGATTTTCTGCTGCGCCGAGCTCATGACGTACTCGCGGATGTACACGAAGCATACCTTGACAAGGATGATCGCGAGCAAGGCCCCCGCGAAGGCAACGATGAGCTTCATCGTCTCATCGCTTCCATGGATCTTCAGTTCAGTGACAACGTAGTCGCGAACCTTGATGGGGATGTCGAGGGCAATCGGGGAACCCGCAGAAACGAGGTTACCGATTTTTGTCAGGATATCTACGAGCTGGCCGATAAGGAAGGCAGAAATCGTGTCTGAAAGACTCCACATCGCGACGGAAAAGAGGCCGGCAGCGATCCTCCATTTATACTGGAAGAAATATCTGAGATATCGGCGGAATACTTTCATCGTCAGAGTGTCTACTGTATCAAGCGCCTGTTGATGTCCGGCGGTGCCGTGCTCGGGAGACTTCCTCGGTGATCAGGAACTTCGATTTTTCTGACCCAGTCCCGTCAGCGGGAAGATGGTTCTGAGAAAAACGGACCTTTTCACCGAATGCACATTCATCAAAAAACTGACAGGATCCGCAAAAGGGCTTGCCGGACCGGCAGATTTCGCGTCCAAATCGGATCAGGTTGACATGAAATGGGTACGACATCCCTTTGGGCGTCAGGAATTTCATCAATTCATATGTCTGATCGGCATTCCTGGTCTTCACCAACCCAAGCCTGTTGCAAATCCTATGTATATGGGTATCGACCGGAAAAACGTCCCGCCCCAGGGAAAACACGAGTACGCAGGCAGCAGTCTTCGTTCCGACTCCCTTCATCTGCTGCAAGTAGCGGAGAGCGGCATCGTCAGGCATCGCCCGGAGGAAATCGAGTTCAAAGGAGCCCCGTTCCGCCCGAATCGCCTTCAGAATCTTCCTGATGCGCTGTGCTTTTTGATTCTTGAGCCCCCCTACTTCGATCGACCTGGCAACAGCCGCGACAGGAGCCGAAACAACGCTGTCCCATGTGGGGAACTGTTTCTTCAAGTTCAGCCATGCCCGATAGCTATTCCGGTCGTTTGTATTCTGAGAAAGCAGGGTCGCAATAAGCGTGTCCAGGGGATTCGATCTCCCTCTCGGCTTGGCGGGCGTCCCATACATCTGTTCGAGAACTGCCGCAACTCGCTTTGACCTTTGGGTTTGGGAAACGGCTGCCTTGGCCATCGTGAGTTATCCCGGTCGTTTCGATTCCTGGCAAGCCGGGCACTCGCAGAGCGCTCTCAAATGCTCCCAGGTGTAAATTCCTGTCTGATGACCGTCGGCCCATGAAAGCGCCAATGCATACGAGCCAACCTGGCTGGCTCCAACAAGCTTGTACTTTCCAGGTAATTCTGGAGTCTTTTCAGGAGCATACGTCCGGAGGAGCACTGTTTCGCCCTGGCATCCCGCACAAGGGCAGTTGTCTCTCAGTGTCCGCAGTGACGTCAAACCAGCGTGCCCGTCATCCCATGCGAGATTGAGCGACTCAGCGTGAGTTTGGTCATCAACGACAAGCTTCACTTTCGTAGGTATCAAGTGGACAGACTCCAGACGGCCTCATTACTGCCTGAAAGAAAA
>DATJQB010000299.1:0-7970 GCA_035506075.1 Bacteroidota bacterium
TGACGTTGCCGCAGTATCCTGAAGATCTTGTGGCAGATGTGAAACGGCTCGGAGAAGCCCGGATCAAGGAGCTCAGCCGGACCGTCCTTGCGAAAGAAGCTCGCTCGGAAGCGACCAGCAAGGTGTACGAGGAGGTCAACAAAGCCCTGGCGGAGAAATATCCGGAAATGGAAGAGACGATCGACACACTCCTCCATGACCTCGAGTATCACGCGATGCGGTCGACGATTCTCGAAGAAGGCAAGCGTTTGGATGGCAGAGGCCTGACCGAGATTCGCCCGATTACATGCGAGATTGGATTGCTTCCCAGGACCCATGGTTCGGCGCTGTTTACCCGAGGCGAGACACAGAGTCTCACGACTGCCACGCTCGGGACGAAGCTGGACGAACAGATCCTCGAAGGCCTGATGGCAGAGACCACCAAGAGGTTCATGCTTCACTACAATTTCCCGCCGTTCAGCGTCGGTGAAGTTGGCCGCGTGAGCGGACCCGGCCGGCGCGAAATTGGGCACGGCAATCTCGCGGAGAGAGCTCTCAAAAACCTCATTCCCGTTGAAGCCGAATTCCCCTATACCATCCGCGTCGTCTCGGATATCCTCGAGTCCAACGGATCATCCTCCATGGCAACGGTTTGTGCCGGGACTCTGGCGCTCTTCGATGCCGGCGTTCCTGTGAAGCGTGCTATTGCGGGAATCGCCATGGGCCTTGTAAAGGAAGGCGACAAGGTCGCCATCCTGAGTGATATTCTTGGCAATGAAGATCATCTCGGAGACATGGATTTCAAGGTCGCTGGAACGAACCAGGGCATCACTGCATTCCAGATGGACATCAAGATCCAGGGGATCACGCTAGAGATCATGGAACGTGCTCTTGCACAGGCAAAGGCAGGCCGCTTCCATATTCTCGACAAGATGACGCAGGCGATTGCAGAGCCGAGAGCGGAGCTTTCCCAATATGCTCCACGACTGCAAACCATCAAGATCCCAGTCGACATGATCGGGGCACTGATCGGTCCGGGCGGAAAGAACATTCGTCAGCTCGTGAAGGACAGCGGTGCCGAGATCAACGTGGAAGACGACGGGACTGTGACGGTTGCGGCAGTTCAGAAGGAATCTGCCGACAAGGCGATGGATTATATCCGCAAGATGTCTGAACTTCCTGAGGTCGGCAAGACGTATACCGCAACAGTGAAGAAGATCATGGAATTTGGCGCCTTCGTTGAGATTCTCCCTGGCAAGGAAGGACTCGTCCACATCTCTCAGCTTGACACAAAGCGCGTTGAGAAAGTGGAAGACCTCTTCAAGGTAGGGGATTCTCTCGAGGTCAAGTTGATGCAGATCGATTCTGAAGGAAGGCTCAGCCTCAGCCGCAAGGCGCTTCTGCCGGGTGGCGAGAACGCCCACGAAGAGATGAAGAAAGCCCGTGAACGCCGCGCGAGCGGTCCGCGGGATGGTCATCGATCGGATCACAAGCGCCACTAAACCAGGAAGCGCTGCTTCAACTCTCTGATAATCCTCACACCGAAGAGCTGCCCGCAAGGCTGATCAACGTGTGAGGATTTCTTTTTCCTACTCGCATGAACACTTCTATCCGCCAGTCACAAGGGTTGCGCGGGACCGTTTCGGTCCCGGGCGACAAATCCATCTCCCATCGCGCACTCATGATCGGTGCGCTGAGCGAGGGAGTGTCTGAAGTCCACGGATTTCTCGATGCCGCTGATCCTCGCAGTACGCGTCAATGCCTGGCTGGGCTCGGAGTTCGATTTGCCATCGATGGACAGACAATCAGGATTCACGGCGTCGGCCTCAATGGACTCCGACGCGCCGAGGAAATGCTGGACGCGGGAAACTCCGGGACGACCATGCGTTTGCTCGCTGGCATACTCGCCGGTCAACCGTTCGACACGACGATCACCGGTGACGACTCGCTCCGCCAGCGGCCGATGAAGCGAATCATCGACCCGCTTTCGCAGATGGGTGCGGTCATCGAAGCACATGAACGATTCACCGCACCTCTTACGATTCACGGCAGCAGTCCGCTGAAAGCGATCGAATACAGAATGCCGATGTCGAGCGCGCAGGTGAAATCCGCGGTTCTCCTTGCCGGCCTGTTCGGTGATGGTTGCACCCGGGTTATCGAACGCACTCACACGCGCGATCACACAGAACGCATGCTGGGACTCCGGACGTATGAGTCGGAAGGAATGTTTGTTTCCGAGGTTGTTGGCGGCATGAAACTGCAGGCGCAGCGATTTGAAGTGCCTGGCGACGTTTCCTCGGCCGCTTTTCTTATCGCTGCAGCAATACTGGTCCCTCATTCGGAAATCGTGATAAGCAATGTGGGATTAAACCCGACTCGTACGCGGATCGTTGATATTCTCAGGCTGCTTGGTGGTTCCATTGAAACAGTCCGGGAATCCGTCGTCGCTGGTGAACCGATCGGCGATCTTCTCGTGAAAAGTTCTTCGCTTTCCGGGGAACTGAGCCTCGAAGGGAAGGACGCCGCAGAAATGATCGATGAAATCCCGATTCTTGCTGTGACGCTTGCGCTTTCCGGCTGCAAGCTCAGTGTTCACGGCGCTTCCGATCTTCGAAACAAGGAATCCGACAGAATCAAAACTGTTGTCACCAATCTTCGTGCGATGGGATGCGACGTGCAGGAGTTTGACGACGGGTTTGCTTTTCAGCCCAAAAACCCATTAATTGCGGCCGAATGCGACAGCTTTGCTGATCATCGCATCGCCATGGCATTCGGTGTGGCCGGACTCGTGGTGAAAGGGCACACTTTGATCAAACAGTCTGAGTGTGTGGACATATCATTCCCTTCGTTCTGGGATCTCCTGCAACGCCTGGAACGTCGTTAGAGTTTGGAGGAAGCTGACGTGGCAAGTGTCCGTCTGGAAAAAGTGAAAAAAGTGTATGAAGGAAACGTGGTCGCGGTTCACGAAATGGATCTTGATGTCCACGACAAGGAATTTGTCGTGCTCGTCGGACCCTCCGGCTGCGGGAAATCGACCACACTTCGCATGATTGCCGGGCTGGAGGAGATTACTTCCGGCGATCTGTTCATCGATGATCAACGGGTGAATGATGTCGCGCCGAAAGACAGGGATATCGCCATGGTCTTTCAGAACTATGCGCTCTACCCGCACATGTCGGTGTACGAAAACATGGCGTTCGGACTCAAGCTCAGAAAGCTCCCGAAGGCCGAAATTGACGACCGCGTCCGCGAAGCGGCCGCTATTCTTGGCATTGAAGAATACCTCGATCGGAAACCCAAGGCGCTTTCCGGCGGACAGCGTCAGCGTGTTGCCGTGGGAAGGGCCATCGTGCGAAAGCCGAAAGTCTTTCTGTTCGACGAGCCCCTGAGCAACCTGGATGCGAAACTCCGCGTGCAAATGCGCACGGAAATCTCAAAGCTTCATCGACGTCTTGGGGCGACAATGATCTACGTGACCCACGACCAGACAGAAGCGATGACAATGGGCGATAAGATCGTTCTCATGAAGGATGGTTTCGTGCATCAGATTGACACTCCCATGAACATCTATGCACGCCCGGTCAACAAGTTCACAGCGGGATTTATCGGAAGTCCGGCGATGAACTTCTTCGAAGGAAAAGTCGAGAAAGGGAAGACCCTCATGTTTGTGGAACGCGATGGGGGCCTCCGGCTGCCGATCCAGAAGAAGGACCAGGCACGGATGAAAGGGATGGCGGGAAAAGAGCTGGTGTTGGGTTTGAGACCGGAACAAATTTCGATTGCCGGAAATTCAACTGGCGCGGGTTCGAAAACGAAAGCCAAAGTGAACGTCGAGGTTGTTGAGCCGATGGGAAACGAGACGTACGTATATTTTGCGACGCGGAAAGATGGACCTCAGTTTGTCGCAAGGGTCACGATCGCAAAAGAGCCTTCGGTGGGAAAGCCGCTCGATCTTGCGTTCGACATGGGAGCAGCCCACTATTTCGACCGGGTGACGGAGGAAGCCTTGTAACAGATCCGCAATCCTACAACCGGATCACCTGATGCTTGAAGAGGTCGATCCGCAGCTCGCCGTAAAGCCAGCGAAGAAATTCCAACCCGTACTTGTTCAGGAAGTAGACGATATTAAGCTCGCGCTCCTGGAAGTTTCCCTTCGGATACACAAGGTTTGAGACTTTGTCGATCTGCTTCAACGAGACTTCGTGTTGACGCATTTGGGCAGCCACGGCCCGCTCCTTGAGCCCTTCAATGTTCATCGTCGTCTTGCGGCTGACGTTTTCAAGAGCGCCGCTCAGCGTTGGATCGATCTTCTGGAGCACAGGCGCTATGGAGTCAAAGGCTTCCTGCACCGATACAAATGTTCCGCCGAAAACCTCGTCCAGGTTCAAATCCGCCACCTCCGAAGCAACCCTCTCCTTGACGATTTCGACGTCCCTGTAGATGTCGAGGATCGAAATGGAGTACCGTTCGAGGACCTTATCCGCTTTTTCCTCCACAATCGTCGCACTTGCCCTGGGATAAATGATCGGCATGGGGATGTCAACGGCTTCATACAGCGTCTTCAGTTGGCCGAAATATGCCACTTCAGCCGGCCCAGCAATGTAAGCGAGGGTGGGGAGGAGCCAGTCCTGGCAAATGGGGCGCAAGACAACATTTGGACTGAAGAGTTCCGGTGTGTTCTTCGCTGCTTCGGTGACAACCTCTTTCGTCAAATGCTGCCGCGTTCCCTTCAAAGAATATCCATCCTGCCTCGGTTCGAGCAGGTAGCGGCCGCCCCGATGGAAGTAGAACAGGTTGACTGACTTTGGCTTTATCTGCGCGTGGTACTGCTTTTCGAGTTCGGCGCTTTGATCGATGACAAGTTGGCAGAACTTCGGAGTTTCCGCGAGCTCGCGCTGGAAGAGGGGGGAGAGGAGTTTCTTGACATCGTTGTCGTTCGGATCCAGAAAAACCAGTCCGGAATTTTCCAGGAGGACATTCATCAGGTGAACGAACGCGCGATTGAAAGTCATCCCTTTCTGATAGGCCATTCGAAAAAGCTCGAAGACTTTTGCTTTAAACTCCGTCTGTATAATTGATTGATCAAGCCCTTCAAATATAGAATCTATGGTCTCGTTGAACTCGATCTTTCCCACAGCCCCCAGATTCTCGTCGTCGGAAGCCTTCTTCATCTCATATCGAAATTCCTGAATGTCGTTCGATGTCGAGAGCACCTTAATCGAATTCACTTCTTCGAGATCGTGATCTTCCCCTTCGAGCCAGAAAACCGGGACAAAGTTGTAATCGGGAAATCGCTCGGACAGGCTCTCTACAAGTTTGAGAGCTGTGAGGGTCTTGAGAATTGTGTAGAGCGGGCCAGTAAATAGGCCAACTTGCTGACCTGTAACGATGGCGACAGTGTTATCGTTCAGAAGAGCATCAATATTGGCGAGAGTCCTCACTCCGCAGTGAAAGTTCCGATTCTGATTGCCCAGAATCTGAACGAGAGCCGACCGATCGATGGACCGATCCGCCACCTTCCCGAGCATGCTCTTCCAATGGCTCTCACTCCGAAAGTCGCCTCCGTAAAACTTCCCGACGCTTTGGAAGTCGCTGATGTAATCGACGAAGAGGGAAGAAAATGCTCCGCCAGCGGAGTGCATCTCCCGAAAGTCAATTCCACTCAAGTTGTCTTGGGCCATAGGAGGTTTCGATTCAATCCTTGATTCTTAGAATGGTTTCTTCGAGCAACGATTTAAACACTTCCTTCACTCGTGTTGCCGTTTCTGAGACCTCTTCATGAGAGAGAGGCCCTTTCGACAGACCGGCGGCCATGTTTGAAATGAGGCTGACCGCCCCGACCTTCATCCCCAACTCAGTGGCAAGGATGAGCTCTGGGACCGTCGACATACCCACGGCGTCCGCTCCCAGCCGGCGCAGCATTTCAATCTCGGCTTTCGTCTCATAAGAGGGGCCTTTCAACCAACAGTACGTGCCGCTCCTGAGTGACATGCCGAGCGCACCTGCAGCCTCATGAATATACTTCTTCATTTCTTTATGGAGCGGTGATGAAGAAGCAGTATGAAAAGGAGTTGGATCCGAGCGTTGATCCGAAAGGTGAGGATGAAGAAATGTGAAATTGATATGATCTTCGATGAGCATCAGTTCTCCCTCGGAGAAGGCAGGGTTGATGCCGCCTGCAGCGTTTGTTGCAAGAAGGTAACGTACACCAAGAGCAGCTGCTACTGAGATCGGGAATGTCGCTGTCTTCAGATCACCGCTTTCGTAAAAGTGAACGCGCCCTTTGAAAACAAGCAATGGGAGCGAACTGCGTCCGCCGGCCCGGATCGTTCCGAAGATGAGCTTGCCGTCATGACCAACGACACTTGAGACAGGGTAGCCGGGAATGGTGTCCGCTCGTACTTCGATCGCATCTGACACGTGTTCAGCAAAATCTCCGAGACCTGATCCCAGGACAACAGCTATCGCAGGCCTTTGCGTGACCTGTGAAGTCAGAAAGGATACTGCCTTATCAACCATCGGGTTACCAATCAATCTCAGAGTCCTCTTTCACAGTTGATTCCGTCCAGCCGCTATCTGCTCCGACGTCGGCGATCGGCAGGTCAATCCAGGGGGGGCTCAAAACAATGACGGCAGCGGGCTTCGTAGATGTCCTTTGCGCCGACCACGACGCGATCTGCCTGATGCGTCTTACGCTGCGTCCGATCTGCAGGGTTACCGCAAACGACGCAGATTGCCAGGGTCTTGGTGATGTACTCGGCAACGGCAAGAAGTTGGGGCATCGGTTCGAAGGGTTTTCCCCTGTAGTCCTGATCCAGCCCTGCGACGATGACACGCTTTCCCTGGTTGGCAAGCGATTCACATACGTCGACGAGATTAGATTTAAAGAACTGCCCCTCATCAATTCCAACGACCTGGGCATCTTTACAGAGAGGGAGAATCTCAGCCGCATCGTCCACAACGATCGACGTCAACGATTGCTCGCTATGAGAGACGATGTGTTCCGCGCTGTATCGGTTGTCGATTCTTGGCTTGAAAATGGCGACTTTCTGCTTCGCTATCTCGGCACGGCGCGAACGCCGGATCAACTCTTCAGTTTTCCCGCTAAACATGCATCCGCAGACTACCTCGATCCACCCGGTGTTGCGTGGGATATTGTGCAGTTCGGAAGTATCCATGCATTACCTGCTTTTCTTTTTGGTACGCTCAAGATTCTTGTTGCCGAAGGCGTGAGGCAGAAGCTCTCGCATCTTCAGAATTTTCGTGGTTCCCTTTCCATTCACCATGATGAAATCGATGTTGCCCGCAAGTTCCATCAGGACCTGGCGACAGGCTCCGCAGGGGGGAGTGTAGCTTGGATCATCCGAAACGACAGCAATGGCCTTGAACCGATCATCCCCTTCGGAGATCGCTTTGAAGATCGCAGTGCGCTCGGCGCAGATGGTCAATCCGTACGTGCTGATCTCGACATTGCACCCTCTGTAGATCTTCCCGTTCGATGTCAGCAGGGCGGCGCCGACATGGAAATTCGAGTATGGTGCACGGGAGTATCGTTTCGCTGCAAAAGCTTCTTTGACGAGTGTTGCGAATTCTGGTCGCACGTTGGTCTCTCAGTTAGAGCTTATGAGATCGATCAGGTGTTTTCTAACTCTGGGAAAGCCGTGAAAATATAGGCAAGATTGGAGTGAAATGCAATGAAAGCGGGATCCGAGAGCGATTTCCAGACCATCACGATGCGGAGGAACGAAGTTCGGTCCATCGAGGGAGCGTCAAGCTCTCAGTTCGAAGAGGGCAAGGGTTTCGAAGAGCAACCGTCGGGAGCGGAGGAATCGTACGGAGAACCCACGATCGCGAAACGGTCGTAAACAGGCATTGACGTCCGCGTCAGAGGAGAGGACCAGGAGGATCGATCCATCGGGGGCAAGCAACGATTTGCTGCCGGAGGCGAATCGAGAAAAAAATTGTAGGTTGCCTCCCCCTTTGAAGGCCCG
>DATJQB010000300.1:0-9292 GCA_035506075.1 Bacteroidota bacterium
GATCATTCGAATGTCGAATGATGAAGGTTGCTTCAACTGTCCTAGAGAGCGTCCTCCCCTGATTCCTCGGTCCTGACGCGTATGACTTCTTCGGCCGGCAGGACGAAGATTTTGCCGTCGCCCACCTGGCCCGTCTTCGCGCCCTTCACGATAATTCCAAGCGCAGCTTCGAGGCGATCGTCGGGCACCACGAGCTCGAGCTTGATCTTAGGCAGGAAATCGACTTTGTATTCGGAGCCTCTGTAGACCTCGGTATGCCCCTTCTGCCTTCCGACCCCCTTCACCTCAACGATTGTCATTCCGCGAAATCCCGCGTCGAGGAGCGCTTCGCGGATTTCATCAAGCTTGTGTGGACGAATAACGGCTTCGATTTTCTTCATCCTTTGGGATGCCTTAATAATTTAGTGAATGTGGACCATGGACTTAGATAAATAACGAAATGACGTTCACCTCCTAAAAAGATAAGGAATTATTCGAGATTGTCAAGTGCAGAAGCGACCGGTGTACAATAAGAAACCCGCGGGCATTTGCCGCGCGGGTTCGGTATCAGCGAGATGCAAAACTGGCTGGTGCTACTTTGACAGCTTGCCGAGATTAAATGCAACCGGGACTCGAATGATAGATTTCTCCGGAACGCCCCACATCTGACCAGGAATGAACGTCCATGTGCGCGCAAGACGCACAGCCGCACTGTCGAGGTCTTCGCGAGCGTGACCCTCAACTTCCACGCGCTCCACCCTCCCACCCGAATTGATTGTCAGCTTCAAAAACACTATTCCGTCAAATTTGTCTTTCAGCGCGGATTCCGGATATAGTTGAGAAGTCGCGGATGGTGAGTGACCGATAAGATAGGGCTGCTGGGACATCACTTGGTATCCTAGAAGGGGACTTACACTCACGTAGAACGGATCTTTAGGAGATTGCGTAAAATCCAACGGACTATATCCTTTTCCGGCCAGCTTAAATCTAAACGGAATTGCAACTTCGCATGCCATTGGTTTACCATCCTTCAATGCGGGTCTGAATTCCCATTTCATCGCGGCGTCGATGGAAGGCTGATTGAAGATCTCATTGTCACTTTTTGAAATTACCACCTTTGTCACTTTCCCGTTTTCGTCGATCGACACTTTCGTCCAGACGTTGCCTTCAGTTCCCGCTTTTGTCGCAGCATCAGGATACTTCGGCTGAAAAGTTGTCTTCGCTTCCGGCGCCTGATCGTACGGGAGCGCCTGTTTGTCCTGCCCCTGCTTCGGCGCATAAACGACATCGACGTTCTTTGGAACAAGAGAATCTCCGTCCTTCACCATGAACGTCACGGTTTGCTTCTGCGGCGCGTCCGCCGGCCGTTGCTGTGCGAGAAGCAGCGGCGCAACGACCACCATCATGATCACAAGAGCACAAAATGATTGCTTCATACGATCCTCCTTGCATCGTTGTGGTAACGAATTATGGCATGTATCCCTGAACTTCAACAGTCGGCAGCGTCGTGATGTAGACAATGCGCACCTGGGGCTTTGCAAACGGAGACCAGACCGACGACAATGCAAGGCTCCCGAAAAAAAACAGTCCTGCAATGATTGCAGCAACAGGCAGCGGAATCGCGATGTGCCTTCGCCAGAGAGATGCGCGCATGATTGAACCCGCAATCGAACGCGGCACCGGTGTTCCAACAGCGTTCATGATTCTCGCATCCAGCTCAGGCGGCGCCTGAGGCTGCGGATCCTCCAACAGCGCGGCACGGACCTCGAGGTGGGACCGCACAATCCCCCGGCACTGGATACATGTCCCCAGGTGTCTGTACACTCCCTCTGCTTCAGCATCCGTCAACTCATTGTCCATGAGCGGACCGAGCATCACCTGAACCTGGTCGCAATTCATAGCACATCCCTTTCCTTCAAAAGCGTTGCGAGTTTTCTTCCCATCGCCTGCCGGGCCTTGAAGAGTCCCGACTTGACCGAACTCTCCGTCGACCCGGTGAGGTTCACAATTTCCCCATACGAAAGCTGCTCATATTCCTTGAGTATCAAAAGCTCCCTGTAGCGCGGCTTCAAGCGTGAGAGACAGTATTGCACCAATTCTCTTCGTTCCTTCCCGACCACGTACTCAAGCGGCCCCGATTCTTCCCACACATCCTCAGAATCGGGATCGAGTTCTTCCGTCGGCCGGGAACGGCGGAGAATAGTGTACGCTTCATTGCGCGCGATCGAGAAGATCCATGCCTGGACAGATCCGGCGTTCTCGAGCTGGCCGAGCGAACGGTGAACCTTCAGAAACGTCTCCTGCGTCGCGTCTTCCGCGTTCTGCGGATGCCTGAGCAATCGGTAGCAGTACGCATACACGCGATGCTTGTAGCGATGATAGATCTGCGCGAACGAACCGTTGACGATCGGAGTCGTTTGCTCTTCTCTCAGGTTATGGTCGGAGCGTTTCACGGTTGTCGGTGACCGGGCGGATCTTTCAAAGTTAGCACTCCGATGTTTGCGATCAACTGCTCCATAGAGAGATGGTCGTTTCCCTGAAAAGTTGCCGTTCCCATTTCTGCAAATTGACTTTCGTTGCTCACTTCTCTACATTTCTCAGGTTTTTCCAGCTTGTTCCCCTGTGGTTTATCCACTGAAATGCCCTCTTTATGAAACGAGCGCTTATCATCTTCGAACTCCTTTTGCTTTTTCTCCTGGGCTATCTCTCGCTGTACCTTGCGACAGATTATCAGACGCCGCATGGCCGGCACGACATGCCGTTTCTCGTCTGGATCATCGACACGATCGACCTGTTCATCCACGAAGGGGGACACGGGATCTTCCGCATGTTCGGTCAGTTTCTTTATTTTCTCGGCGGCTCGCTTATTCAGTTTCTGCTTCCGCTCGCGACGATCATCGTGTTCTTGCGGACCAGCGGCCCGCGCTCACTCATGGGGACGCTCTACTGGATGGGACAGAATCTCATCAACGTCTCGATCTACATCGCCGACGCGCCGAAACAGCAGCTTACACTCATCTCACGTCACGCGATGCACGACTGGCGATGGCTCTGCGGGTACATGGGCATCATGGATTCTTCCGGCGATCTCGCTTCCGTCGTCGCGTTCCTCGGCACACTCAGCCTGATCGGTTCCATCGGCGTCACGGTGTACTTCATCGTTGCTGATGTTCGCGCGGAGTTTTTTCCTCCGCCTGTTCGCACACCACCCCATATCCCGACACTGCGCCGGGAGAAGCCTCCGATGACTCCACCCAATACACCTGCTCCACCAATGGAGTGAACGGTGCGTCGTGCGCGGCCGGAACAACCGAGTCGTGCGTCATCAATTCGATTTGAATTCGTGTCTACGCCGAGAATTGAATTGATTTTCCCCCCTCTCTTCTCTACCTTTTTTCTTCATCCTTCACTTCAACAGAACGAGGCGCACGCATGAAGCGATCGACAATTCTGCTCCTGGCACTTGTTGTCTTCTTCCCTCTTCTTCCCGCCCAGCCCAAACCAGGTGGTATCGCCGAGAAGGTGGCGGGCATGGAGAGGTCGTCCGGCTTCATCCCGTTCTATTGGGATTCGAAGAACGGAAAGATCTGGCTGGAGATCGACCGATGGAACAGCGAGTTTCTTTATGTGTGTTCTCTTCCCGCGGGAATCGGTTCGAACGACATCGGACTCGACCGCGGACAGATCGGCAACGAGCGGATAGTAATGTTTGTCCGGGTGGGACCCAGGGTGTTGCTTGTTCAGCCGAACTATGATTTTCGCGCGTCGAGCCCCGACGCGAACGAAGTGCGGGCCGTCGAAGAAGCGTTCGCACAGTCGGTTCTCTGGGGATTTGAAGTCGCCGCCGAAGAGGGAAACAGCGTCCTGGTCGATGCAACGCAATTCTTCCTTCGAGATGCGCACGAAGTGGCATCAACCCTCAAGCAGGAGAACCAGGGTTCATTCAGACTCGATCCGACCCGGTGCGCCCTGTACCTGCCGCGCACAAAGAACTTCCCCCAAAACACCGAGGTCGAAGCCACGCTGACCTTCAGCGGAGATGATCCGGGATCGTGGGTCCGACAGGTCGTGCCAACGCCGAAGGCAATCACGGTGCGCGAGCATCAGTCGTTTGTGCAACTCCCCGATCTCAACTACAAGCCGCGCATATTCGATCCCCGGTCCGGGTACTTTGCAATGAGCTACATGGATTTCGCCTCGCCCTTCAGCGAGCCCATCGTCAAACGATTCATCACACGGCACCGTCTCCAGAAGATCCATCCCGATGCAACGATGAGCGACGTCATCAAGCCGATCGTCTATTACGTCGACCGCGGCGCACCTGAACCGGTGCGGAGCGCGCTGCTCGAGGGAGCGGGATGGTGGAGCAAGGCGTTCGAGGCGGCCGGGTTCAGAAATGCGTTCCGCGTGGAGCTGATGCCCGAAGGGGCAGACCCGATGGACCTCCGGTACAACGTCATTCAATGGGTTCATCGATCGACGCGCGGTTGGTCGTACGGCGGATCGGTCACCGATCCGCGCACGGGGGAAATCCTGAAAGGCACAGTGTCGCTTGGTTCCCTCCGCGACCGGCAGGACTATCTCATCGCCGAGGGATTTCTTGCTCCGTACGAACAAGGAAAGCCGGTCTCCCCGGCTCTCGAGAAAATGGTCCTTGCGCGTCTTCGCCAGCTTGCCGCCCACGAGGTTGGTCACACACTCGGACTCGGCCACAATTATATCGCGAGCACGGCCAAACGCGCGTCCGTGATGGATTATCCGTATCCGCTCGTCACAATCACAAAGGACAGCACGCTCGACCTTTCTGACGCCTACGCTGTGGGAATTGGAGAGTGGGACAAGGTCGCAATCGCATACGGCTACCAGGAATTCCAGCAGGGAACCGACGAGCCGAAGGCTTTGAATTTGATCCTGGATGGCGCCCGATCCCGCGGGCTGATCTTTCTCACAGACCAGGACGCACGCCCCGCGGGTAGCGCTCAACCGTACACGCACTTATGGGACAATGGTGACAACGCTGTCGACGAGCTTCAGAGGCTGATGAAAGTCCGCTCGATCGCCCTCGCCCGGTTTGGAGAAAACAACATTCGCCCCGGCGCGCCGATGGCAACACTCGAGGAAGTGCTGCTTCCCCTCTACCTCTGTCACCGCTACCAGATTGAGGCGGCTGCCAAGGTGCTTGGCGGCGAGAGCTACACGTACGCCCTTCGCGGAGACGGACAGGTTCCTACGGCGCTTGTTCCCGGAACCGAACAGCGGCGCGCGCTCGATGCACTGCTCAGCACCATTGCTCCTTCCTCGCTTTCGCTCCCGGAGTCGGTACTCAGACTCATTCCGCCCCATCCTGCAGGGTACGACCGGCACCGCGAACTTTTCACGCTCCGGACTGGTTTGACCTTCGATGCCTTAGCGCCGGCCGAAGTTCTTGCGAACCACACGCTGAGTTTCATCCTCAACCCCGACCGTGCGGCCCGACTGGTACAGCATCATGCGCGCGATGCTTCACAGCCAGGATTCGACGAGGTGATCGACAAGGTCATAGGAAGAACATGGAAGTCGGCCAGGTCCTCCGGTCTGAACGCAGAGATCCAGCGAAGTGTAAACTACGCGGCCCTCTATACGCTCATGTCGCTCGCTTCCATGGATCGCGCAACACCGCAGGTCCGGGCTCTTGCGTCGATGAAGCTTTCGGAGCTCAGAAGCTGGCTTGGGACAGAGCTGAAATCGGTGAAAGACGGGGATGTGCGGGCGGAGTATCAGTTCGCCTCTGCCGAAATTGAAAGATTTCTCCAGGACCCGAAAAAAGTGAGCATCCCGAAAACCGTCGAAGCTCCACCGGGTCAGCCGATTGGCGATGACGGATTTGAGTTCGAGCTGAACTAACCGATCGCCGAATGAGGCAAGAGTAAACAATCAGGACCGCGGAGCGACGCGAGCAGGTTGTTCCCGGAAGAAGATCAACTCTTGTTTTTCCCGGGCGGCTGTTGCAGCGCATGGTACCGAGACCTTTGCACGGAGGCTCACGCATGACGAAACGATGTGGATGGTCCACAAGCGATCCGCTGTACATCGACTATCACGACATCGAATGGGGTGTGCCGGTTCACGACGACCGCAGACTGTTCGAGATGCTGATTCTCGAGGGCGCGCAGGCGGGACTGAGCTGGATCACGATCCTGAAGAAGCGCGACAACTATCGCACGGCGTTCGATGGATTCGACGCACAGAAGATTGCCCGGTACGATGCACGCAAGAAGAGAGCGTTGCTCAGGAACGCCGGGATTGTCCGCAACAGGCTGAAGATCGACGCGGCGATATCAAACGCCCGGGCGTTTCTCGCGGTCCGGAAGGAATTCGGCAGTTTCGATTCATACATCTGGCAATTCGTCGGACACAAGCAAACGCAGAACCGCCGGAGATCGCTCAAAGAGATTCCGCCGAAGACAGCAGAATCCGACGCGATGAGTGCCGATCTCAAGCGGCGCGGATTTCGGTTCGTCGGGTCGACAATTTGTTACGCGTTCATGCAAGCCACAGGGATGGTGAACGACCACGTCGTAACGTGTTACCGGCATACACAGTTGTCGCGCTAAATCTTACAATCACTCAGATCAGAAGATGAAGAACAAGCGATCCTACATCCGGCCTCTCTTTCTGGCTGCTCTCCTGCTACCCCATGTTGCAGTGAGATCCCAGGAGACCGCACTCCTGATGTCCCCGTACCTTCAGGCGGTGACAACAAACAGCATCTACGTCCTTGTGGAGAGTTCCAGCACAAAGCCCATCACAGTCGAGTACGGCCCGACAGCAACGTATGGCAGGAAGGCACAAACCGAATCATGTGATACAACCTCCGATCAAACGTTCGTGCACAACATCAGGCTCAGCGGGCTCAAGCCGAATTCGTTGTATCACTACAGGGCAATTGCCCGGGGCGCAGAGACCCACGATGCGACCTTCCGCACCGCTCCCTTGCCCGGGACCCCGTTTCGCTTCGCGTGGATGGCAGACTTCAGAACCGGTGTGTTGATCCACGATTCCATCGCGACGCTCGTACGAGATGCGGACCCGGCGATGTCGCTTTACGGCGGTGACCTGGCAATCGACGGCAAGTACGCATCCATCAAGGGACAATTTTTTCGCCCGCCGGAGCTCGCGCTCATCGACCATGTGCCGTTCTTCAACACTCCGGGAAATCATGAGAAATGGACGCAGAACACGAGGGCATTCACGCAGGCGCCCGTGACAAGTTCAGGAACGCAAGAATATTATTCATTTGACTACGGCGACATGCACGTGCTCGTCCTGAACAACGAGGTGGCCGACGATTCCGCGAGTGCCCAGTACCGTTTCGCGCAGGCCGACCTTGCCCAAACCAAGCGGATCTGGAAAGTCGTGATCGCCCACAAGCCGGCGTATTGCGCCGGCGGACATGGAGAAGACAAGGACATGAAGAAGATGTCGGAGAGCATCTTTGTCCCGAATCATGTCGATGTTGTCTTCAACGGCCATTCACATTTCTATCAGCACAATCTCGTCGACGGCATTCACCACATGGTTCTTGGGACGGTTGGCGCGCCGCTGTACGAACTCAAGACAGCGTCGTATGTCGTCAAGTCGGCCAGGGAGTACAATTACGGGATCGCCGACGTCACACCATCCCGGTTCCATCTCATGGTCTATAACGAAAAGGGCCTGCCGCTCGATACACTCGAGCTCAACAAGTAACGGTTTCTGCACTGGCAGGAGTACGCTTCCCCGAAAGGATTTTGCATGAAGACAACCATGAAGGCAGATTCGCTAAAAGCCCTCCAGGAAATTCCCGGCGTCGGCAAAAGCATCGCGGCCGACCTGTGGGAGCTTGGCATCCGAACCGTCGCCGATCTCAAGGGGAAGGATCCGGAGAAGCTCTACATCCGTCGGTGCGCGCAGGTTGGGATGGAGATCGACCGGTGCCTATTGTACGTGTTCCGTTGTGCCGTCTACTACGCGAGGACTCCGCGCCCAAAGGCTGAGCTTCTGAAGTGGTGGAATTGGAAGAACAGGACCATTCGGTGAATTATTGATGCCAGCTTCGTCTCAAAAGTTCAAACTTCTCGCAGCGTTCGGCTCCGTCTATCTCGTGTGGGGCTCAACCTACCTCGCGATCCGGATTGCCATCGAAACGATTCCCCCCCTGCTGATGGCCGGTGTTCGCTTCATCATTGCCGGCACCATCATGTTCTTGTGGGGACGTCTCAGGAGCGGTGAGCGGCCAACGCGCACGCACTGGAAATCAACGGCCATCGTGGGGCTCATGCTGCTCCTCGTCGGCAACGGAGGCCTGAGCTGGTCGGAGAAACTCATTCCATCCGGGATTGCGGCATTGCTTGTCGCCGTCAGTCCGCTCTGGTTCATTCTCGTTGACTGGATGCAGGGAGGCGTGCGCCCCACTGCCGGCGTCTTTATCGGGCTCGCACTCGGGACGATCGGGATCGCGATCCTTATCGACCCGGCCGATCTCGTCGGCGGCGGAGAGGTGAGCCTCGTCGGCGCTTCGGTGCTCCTGCTTTCTTCTGTTTGCTGGGCGTATGGATCGTTCTATTCCCGGCGCGCAACCCTTCCCTCCTCCCCGGCTCTGGCGAACGGAATGGAGATGTTCATCGGCGGAGTGGGATTGATCCTTGTCGGGCTCGTAACCGGCGAACTCAGCGATCTTCAACTGGCAGCCGTCACGGTAAAGTCGCTTCTGGCTGTTGCGTACCTCGTTGTCTTCGGATCGATCATCGGGTTTTCGTCGTACATCTATCTCTTCCATCACACAACTCCCACGCGGGCGTCGACCTATGCGTATGTGAATCCGATTGTCGCCGTCATCATCGGCTGGTCTGTTGGCGGCGAAGAGCTTCCTGCGCGTGTATTTCTGGCAGCCGCTCTCATCATTGCAGCAGTTGCTGCGATCACAGTATTCGGCACGCGCAAGAGTTCGAAGGCATTGGAGACTCTTGTAGAAACAAAGCGCGACGATGAACACTGAATTGTTCTGAGTGAATCGCGATGAGTCTGCACACACACATCAAGATCTGCTGCATCAAGAATATTGCAGAAGCGACGATGGCGATCGGCTACGGAGCGTCCGCGCTTGGATTTGTCTCCGCGATGCCGAGCGGTCCCGGACCCATCTCGGAAGAAGAGATCGCAGAGATCATTCCGCAGATTCCAGCCGGCGTTGCGACCTTCCTTCTGACGAGCAGACTGGACGCACCATCGATCATTGCGCAGCAGGTGAAGACGCGCGCGAACACGCTGCAGCTTGTTGATGCGGTGTCTGTCG
>DATJQB010000301.1:0-12593 GCA_035506075.1 Bacteroidota bacterium
ACAAATGCATTGCAGGTTCGTTGAGAAAGAAATATATATGCCAGCCTTCATTGTTCAGACCGTTAGCAATTGCGCCGAAACGAAAGAGCCCCACCCGCGTCTGAGAATCAACTTCGGTGGGCAGGGGATCGGAACGCTCGCCTGTCTATCGAGAACGAATATGGCGGGCAGGAAGTGGTGGCGAGTGAAAACCACCTCATCTTCGAATCGATGAGCGAGATGTAACCGCGTGAGGTGTCCGTTCCGAAAGTACAAAGTGCTCCTTCCGAGAGTCCTTCCCTGTTGGCTTTTCCTTTCAACTAAGCGGTTACTCACAAACAAGTGTAAGAATTTCGTTCTCTGGACTGCAATAGTTGCCGAATCCGGTCCCGCCCCGTAGAGGCCCAGTTGGAGAAGGGATCCCTTCGGAATTGGGGGCACTGCACCAGATAACACCTGACAGACAAAAGGGCCTCGTGCTACCAGTGGTTCAGATGTCACCAATGGAACTGGTTCTGACGATACCTAGTGCCACCCAAAAAAAAGAAATCTTTTGATTGGTGCTTCAAGCCAATCAAAAAGGGCGTAGTGCCTGCCTCCAAAACAGATACAGATTTCGAAGAAGAACTATCACTTATCGGAGGCGGCACAAGCAAAGGTCGGAATGACAATGTCAGCGATAAAACTTTGGCCCCGTTGTCCCAGGGATAACCGCTGGCTCTTGAATCCGGGAAAATCCGCTTATCAGATGTGCCCATAATGCAATCGGCGAAACAACGCGCGAACGTGTTGGGAGTGATTGCCATTATTCTCAAAGGAATCAAGCCGACTCGCCCGAAGAATTGTCCGATCCAAAACTACGCTATACCGTGTATTGCTCATAGATCGAGAATCTGTTACTATCCCCCGACAGCAATAGCACCTAACCCAGTTTCTCAAACGTGGGGTCCCCGCGCGTGCTTGTGGCTGCTGCTTGAACAATCATTCTGCAATGCGATGAACCCCGCCCGCGCGGGGTGATCCTAGGCCGTCGACCCGCTTCGACTTCGGAGATTGTTTATGGACACCTCTCGGCCCACCAACTTCTGGGATGGAGTACGACCAGCACTGTTTATCTTTGTGGTCGTCGCTACGGTGACGGCGTTTTATGAATTCATGAAACAACTCATCTTTCCGAATATCTCGCTGTGGGAATCTCATGCGATGACCGTTGTCATTGGTGCGCTGATTGCTGCGGGTTCGGTGAGAGTATTCACGCGGGAACGGAACAAAGCCGTTCACGATCTTCATGCCGAGCTTGCCGATCACAAGCGGGCGGAAGACGCGCTGAGGGAAAGTGAGGCTCTTTTCAGAAATGTCTTCCAAGGACATGTGGCTGTCAAACTGCTCGTTGATCCGGATACGGGATATATCGTCGATGCGAATGACGCCGCTGAGGCATTCTATGGATGGTCGCAGGAGCAGCTCCGGCAGATGCGAATCTACGAGATCAACAACCTTTCGCCTGACCAAGTCCAGAAGGAAATGGAAGATGCCAGGACACAACGACGACACCATTTCGAATTCCCTCATCGTCTGGCCGACGGTTCGATCCGTTACGTAGAGGTCTTTAGCAGCAAGATCGAAGCGAAAGGAAAAGACCTTCTTCATTCCATCGTTCACGATATCACCGACCGCAAACGGACTGAAGAGCATCTTCGTGTGTCGGAAGAACGGTTCCACACCATCTGGGACAAATCCTTTGATGGCATGCGCCTGATCGATCGCGACGGTACCATTGTGATGGTGAACGAGGCCTTCTGCCGGCAGATCGGCAAACCACGCAATGAACTGGAAAAGCGGTCTCTTGATGTGCTCTACGAACCGATCGGAGGTAAAAGAATCCTGGCTCAAGCTACGGAACGCTTCCGCCTCGGGACAACTGTGTCTCATTATGAAGAGCAGCTTACTCTCTGGGACGGCCGCCACGTCTGGTTTGAACTCTCCAACTCAATCATTGCGCTGGGTTCAGGTGAAGATTATCTGTTGAGCATTTTCAGAGACATTACCGAACGGAAGCGCGCAGAAGAAACGCTTCGAGACAGTGAGGAACGGTTCAGACGCACGTTCCAGCACTCGGCGTTGGGCATGGTGCTCGTCGCTCCTGATTTTCGATTCCTCCAGGTCAACGATGCGTTCTGCAAGATGCTTGGTTACACCGAATCGGAGCTGCTGGAAAGAACATTTCAGGATGTGACTGTTCCGGAAGACCGGCCAACTGGCAGCGGACTCGTACACCGCGTACTTTCCGGCGAAATGGATACGTTCCGTTTGGAAAAACGTTATCTGCACAAGGATGGCACTGTGGTGTGGGGAGTAGCAAGCTCCACGTTGATTCGTGATATTCAGAACAAGCCACTGAATTTCGTGACACAAATACAGGACATCACAGATCAGAAAAAGGCAGACGAAGGGCTGCGCCGTCGCACTGAGGAACTTGCGACCCTCAGTTCGCTCAGTCGTGAAGTGAGCAGATCATTGTCTCTCGATTCGGTCGTGTCGTCCGGCCTCCGTGTAATCCAGCACACGTTCGAAGTCGATCTGGGATTCCTCTTTCTCCGTGAAGGAGAGCGGCTCGTGCTGGCTGACGTCAGCCCCGAGGCAGGCTGCACACGTCTCGGCCAGAGGATGGAACATCGGGTCGGTGAATACATCTGCGGGTTGGCTGTGAAGCTGGGCCGGCCTCTCTTCTTAAGGGACATATTCAACGACCCGCGATGTACTTTGGAGGAGTGCAAGATAGCCGGGTTGCGTTCGTTTGCCGCACAACCACTTCGAAGCGGCTCTGAGATCATCGGCGTGATCGGCCTCGCGTCTGAGACTGAGCGCGATTTCGAACCTCAGAGTGAACTCCTCGAAGCCTTGGGAAGCGCCGTTTCCATCGGTCTCCAGAATGCTCAGCTCTATGCAAAGACCAAGCAGGCCGAGGAGGAACTGCGTGAAAGCGAATCACGGCTTCAAAACGCACAAGCGATGGCCCACGTAGGGAATTGGGAACTTGATCTGCAAACCCGCCAGATGTGGGGCTCGGCAGAAGCTTTCCGAATCTATGGCCTCGAACGAATCAACGGCTACATTCCTCTCGAGGTTGTCCAACAGCTTTGCCTCCCGGAGTTCCGATTACATCTCGAGGCAGGTCTGCGTGACATCATTGCACTTGGGAAGGCGTACGACACCGAGTTCCAGATCAAGCGTCAGACCGATGGTCGGGTTCGATACGTCCGGTCAATCGCGGAGCCGGTCCTCGACGCAGCGGGAAAGCCGACCAAGCTGGTTGGCGTCATTCAAGACATCACCGAACGAGAACAGGGAGAATTGCTCCGAGATGCACTCTATCGAATCTCACAGGCAGCAGACAGGGTCTCTTCGCTTGGCGACCTCTTCAAGTCTGTGCATGAGACTGTCAGCACGGTCATCTCGGCGAAGAACTTCTATATTTCCCTGTACGATGAAGAAAAAGATCTTGTCACCTTCCCCTATTTTGTTGACGAGGTCGACACAGTTCCTCCAGCTTCAAGGCCCAGAAAAGGACTGACGGAGTATGTCCTTCGGACGGGGAAACCCCTGCTTTGCGATGAAGCCACCAGTGCTGAGTTGCTCCGCCGAGGAGAATGCGACGTCTTGGGCGCGCCTTCAGCAGTCTGGCTTGGTGTGCCCCTGAAGGTCGAGAACACAACCTTCGGCGTGATGGTCATCCAGCACTACAGTGATCCAAAGGCATACGGGATTCGTGAGCTGCAAATGCTCGAGTATGTTTCATCACAAGTCGCAAGAACCATTGAACGGAAACGTGCAGAAGACGCGCTCCTGCAAAGCGAGAGAATCTATCGAACCACATTTGAAAACACCGGTACCGCTTCTGTCCTCATCGAGGAAGATACCCACATCAGTCTTGCCAACCAGGAGTTTGAGCACCTCTCCGGCTATTCCAAAAGTGAGATCGAGGGGAAAAAGCGATGGACAGAGTTCGTCGTCAAGGAGGATCTGGACCGTATGCTCGCACACCACCGTATGCGCCGGGAGCGTCCGGGCGGTGCGATGAAGCAGTACGAGTTCCGCTTCGTCACGCGATCAGGCGACGTGCGCGACATTCTGCTCACGATAGACTTGATCGCCGGCTCAAACCGAAGCGTCGGATCGTTGTTGGATATTACCGATCGCAAGCGTGCCGAAGAAGCATTGCGCCAGGCTCAAAAGTTAGAGAGCATCGGAACATTGGCAGGCGGTATTGCCCACGACTTCAACAATCTTCTTAATGCTGTTCTGGGCCAACTTGCTCTTGCTCTCGGAAAGCTGCCGAAAGAAAGCGCCGCAGGAAGCAACGTCACGAAGGCCATCAAGGCTGCTGATCGTGCGACGGATCTCACACGGCAACTCCTGGCTTACTCGGGTAAGGGCAAATTTGTGACCGAGACAATCGACCTGAATTGCCTGGTCGAGGAAAATCTGCAAATGCTGGAAGTCTCTGTTCCCAAAACGGCTGAGCTCCGGCTCGAGTTGGGCTCTCCCTCACCTCAAATCCGGGGAGATGTTGGTCAAATCCAACAGGTGATAATGAACCTCATCATTAATTCAGGCGAGGCGATGGGGCCAAGCTCCGGCACCATCACCGTCCGGACAGGCCAGATTCAGCTCACAGAAAACGACACCGACTATTGGAAATACACCACCTCTCTGCTTGCACCAGGCCATTATGCTTTGTTGCAGGTGAGCGACACTGGACATGGGATGAAACCGGAGGTGTTGCGGCGCATATTTGATCCTTTCTTTACCACCAAGTTCACGGGGCGTGGGCTTGGCCTTGCCGCTGTGCTGGGGATCATCCGGGGACACCGGGGAGGCGTCCGCATCACGAGCGAAGAAGCAAAAGGTACTCGGTTCGATGTGGTCTTTCCGATGGTAGGCATTTCTTCCAGGACAGATATCCCGGAGATGAAACTGGCCCCTGTGGTGGATGGCAAAGGCAGGACCATTCTTCTGATCGACGATGAGCCTCTCGTGCTCGAGCTCTTGACGGATGTTTTTACAGAAGCACATTTCAAAGTGATTGGTGCGCTGAATCCGATGGAGGGTATCGAGATCTATCGTCAGCAACATCGAACCATTGCGTCGGTTGTCCTGGATTACTCAATGCCGGGGATGGATGGAAGAGCAGCATTCGCGGAGCTTGTCAAGATAAACAAAGACATCAAGGTTCTCCTTTGCTCGGGTTACTCAGAGGAGGAAACTTCATCAGCATTTGGGGATGCACGGCCCTCTGGTTTCATTCACAAGCCATATCAACCGGCAGTTCTCTTGGAACGTCTGTCACGCATGCTCACAGAGTAGAAGGAACACAAATCGTAATATCGCCACCCTTCAAATAGATGAGCCCAGGCGTTCTTACCTGGGCTCTTGTGCGTTTTGGACAACTGCTCACCGATCCAAAGTGAGCCAACAGCGATCGATGAAGAAGCTACCGCAGCATAGGACAGCCGGAAAACTAACTCCGAATTTGGACCTGCAACGGGGGCAAGCTCCCCACATCATTATTACTAACTAAACCTTGGATTTCTATTCGGGGGCCAGGCTATGCAGGACACACCCCGGGAGAGGCATCCGATGTAAGGATTGCTTGATTTTCAAGTGCCTGTTTGTATCTTGCGATATCACTTAGCCGACTTGTGCAACCAGGAAAGCGGGTCCCATGCGTCGATACATTGTCACGTTGCTCTTGATTCCGGTCTTCTGCGTATCGCCATTGCGTGCCCAGAATTCATACAACTTCTCCCAATTCGGACACGAGACTGTCGATTTCATCAAACAGCCGGTGCACTGGGACGGCAACGACTGGCTCAAGCTGGGCCTGGCCGGGGCGGGTACGTTCCTCGTTATGCAGATCGATCAACCGGTCCGCGACGAAATGATGAAAGACAGGAACTACTACAACAGTGTCCCCATCAAGTTCGGCCGATACTGGGGAGAGACCTATACGACGGCGATCGCGGCCGGGGCATTTGCGCTGCACGGCCTCTTGACGGAAAACAACGCTACGAAAAAAGTGGGATTTGAGATTGTGCAGGCTGCTTTGTATTCGGGGGGGCTCACAACCGCGTTGAAGCTTGCCCTAGGTCGGGCACGACCATTCATGAACGAGGGCACGTCACGCTATCGACTGTTTACGATCTGGGATGATGGATATCATTCCTTTCCCTCCGGACACACCACCCTGGCGTTTGCGCTCTCAACCGTGCTCTCGAGAAATGCCGATTCCCGGACACTGAAGGTGCTGGCCTACGTTCCTGCAGCAATGACCGTCTTCTCGAGGGTCTATCAAGACTATCATTGGACATCGGACTGCGTTGCAGGCGCCATCATCGGCTATGTCGTAGCGACCTGGGTTGTGGACCTCCACGAAACCAATGAACCGCCGGTGCACTTATCCGGCATCTATCCGCTCACGATCACCATCAATCTCAACTGAGACAGGTCCATCGGTACATCCGGGCTTGTGCCTCCGCCTTCGCCGCAAGTGCGGACGTTGGAACGCTTCCAGACAACTTCTATTTCCGGGTCAGACCGTACGGAGAATCTCCTCCATCCTCAACCTGCTCATAAAGAAGATGTGAGAAGAATCGAATGCCATGTACCCATTCGAATACCCACAGTTCGACCCACTTCAAGGGATTCCACAGGTAAAGATACCATCGCCGCCAGGTGCGCTGAACGGATGATCTTGAAAACGCACCGGCAAAAGGATTACGTTTCCTGAGCCAGAGACGGACGACGGAGGGGGGCTTCACCTCCGGCATCCGGATGGAAAGCTCCGCATAGAATGCTGCAAGCTCTCTCGCGCTCAGATCCCGCCAATCGACAACATCCTTCTTCGTCTTCGAGATGAACTCGTGCAACGCCTCCTCGACTTTGGTTTTTGGCCGGGTCCGGAGCCATACCTCTTCGAGCTGGAAGAAGAGCTTCGTCATTTTCCACAAGCGGAGCGTCAGGACTTTCGTCCGTTTCAGCCAGTACGGAACGAACGCCTCCTGAGGGAGACCGGCCCGGCGGTCACTGCGTCGTCGTATGGTCCAGAACCCGCAATTCATCGGGTGCAGGCGCTCAATTCTGGACGAGTAGAGGTACCACATGAAGAACGACAACCTCTCTCTGTAATAATGATGATCGTGTCTCCAGAGCTTGAGCACATTGACCATGTGGTCAGTGGAATAGAATTCTTCCCATGCATTGTGATACGCTCCCATGAGTTCATCACACGACATGCGTTCAGGCTTTACTGCGACATGGGCAGAATCGTACGTGTTGAAATCTTCATGCATCCAGCGCTTTTCCCGCCACCATCGCTGGTGATCCTTGGAACCGGGGAGGGGAGAGAGGATGTAGAATGATGCTGAATCGAACATCATTCGTCGAAGCTCGCCTATATCCTGCTTGATGCTCTCAGGTGTGTCGAAGGGCAGCCCCAGGATGTACCCCGCGTGGCAGGCGATACCGAGCGAATGACAATGAGCGACGAGGTCCTTGTATTCTGCTGTCTGGTTCTGAAATTTTCCCTGGGAGCGCAGGTTCTCGCGGTTCACGCTCTCGACGCCGAAGAACACCTGGTTACAGCCCGCACGTGCCGCCAGCTCAAAGAAATCGCCCCCCGGCATCTTGCGGGCAGCAAGATCACTCTGCATCATAAACGTGAAGGGAATCTTCTCTTCTTCGCGCATGCGGGTGAGTTCCGAAAAGAGCTCGCGCCATCTCGGATTTCGGGCCGTATTGTCGTCTGTGAAGAAGCAGTGTGAAACTCCGGCCTCGCGATAACTATGCCTTACAAATTCAACGACCTGCTTCGGTTCCCGATGGCGCATCGTCCGACCCTGAACGTTGATGATCGTACAGAAGTCGCAGTTGAACACACAGCCGCGCCCCGTATCGATCGTCGTAAACCGTGATGCGAAATTCTCGAATTCGTCTTTCGTGATGCGAGGAATGGGGACGTTGAGGAGATTCGGCGTTGGACTGAGGAAATTGTAGAGCGGCTGTGCCCTTCCCGTCAGGATGTCTTCAACGACCTTTGAGAGCCTTCCTTCTTCAACCTCTCCGGCCACAAGGGTTATTCCCCTGGCCATTGCAGTCTTGAGATCAGACGTTATGCCGATCATTGCGATCATGCCGCTGACATGGAAACCGCCGATAACGACAGGTATCCCGTGCGGCAGGAATTTCGAAGCGATGTCCAACGCCCGCGGGTACTGATTCGATTGAACGCCGACGAGCATGACGATGGACCTCACCCCCGGCACCTTCGACTGACTGAGGATCTCCTTTTCGGGTATCCACTCAATGGCTTCATCGATCTTCCGGATGTTAAGCGACACGCCTTTGAAGAAAGGATAGGTCTCGAGATCGCGCACGAGCGACCCGATCTGTGTCAGCGTGTTGCTGCGGATGACACCGATGCGTGTTTTGATCGGATACCCATCGTCCGTGTAGTTGGTGGGCCGGATGAGCGTAACGTCCAGTCTGTGAACTCCGGAATCGCTCAACGTTTGTAGATCGGCCGGCGAGTCGTCAATCCCCATTAAGTCGTCACTCTTCCGCCCCGCTCTGTGATCTTCCGAAACCGATTGCTCGCGCATACCCGTGGATGCAAGTCCCTTCATCCAATCGTAAAAAACCTGTTCGGGATCTTGAAAGGGGGGCGAACTCCCCCTTTGGGCGTTTGCAGGAAGATTATCATTCTTCATCGTCGATTTCCTTCACAGGTTTTCCCAGTTGCGGTGTCGGCGGAATCGCCAGGTTATGTTTGCGCAAGGTTTTTTCTGAAACCGTCGAACGGTAGAGCGGATGCTGCTCTGCCGTCACATTGTAGAGCGCGTATATTTCTCCGTTCCTGGATTTCTGCCATCCGACAAATTCAGCATCTGCATTCGGGTTCGATGCATTGTTGTCTTCAGGCGCCTTCGCTTCAGATTGCAGTGAATCAATTGGTCGATGTGATTGCATCCCGCTGTCACCTGTGAACAATCATACCCCATCGAGAGCGAGTAACACCTCGCTCATCTCCGAAAGAACATTACCGACGAATCTCTGAATCGGGAATAGGTCAAAAGGATGAAAAAAGGATTAATACCTGCGGGAAAAAGCTCGTCTGACACGGGAGTGACAACGGAAAAGGAAAAGGGCTACATCCTCGACTCGTTCATCGACGAGCATTTCCTGACCGTATCAACAGGGCGTTGAAATGACCGCCTTGCCGGCTCCCAGGGTGTATGCAAGCGTGCCGGATACAATCTGCGCATCGTCGAGATACGGAGTACTGTAGATATCAGCGGCGCCAATGAACCCGATGACGTCTTCCAGGCTGACAAAGCGGTTGTAGAAAACCGCTTGGCTCACCACTCCTTTTTGTTGGGCCAGCCATTGAAGAGAGAGCAGATGCGTTTTGCCCTCGTGCTGAATAACGTGATGATGAGTCGCGCTTACAACGATGTAGAAAACCTCGGGATAACGAGCGGCGATCTTATCGAATTGTCAAGTGTGGGAGCGTGCCGCGGAGTTGAACCTGCAATCGCGCGGTGGAGACGACTCGAAATGATGCAGACGAGGAGGGGATGATTTGAGTCTGCCTGTTCGCGCGGTTCATCTTTCTAATTCAACGGTTCTCAAACATGGTGAAACACAGTCCCAGAAGCGCGTTAGTGACCGAATCCATTTGGGGGATAGAAAATTGGGCAATCAGATTTCAGAATGCAGATTGAAGAGCCGATCCGCTGACGGGTCGGCTTTCTTTGTGAGGTGATATCCGGGAACTATGAAGCCCGAAAATGGATTTAAGATAGTACGTAACTACCTGGGGCGATGTAGTGCGGCAAGCGAGATTCAATCCTGACACCACTTTCAATACTGCTCGACCGATCGGCCATTCTCGGTACTTCCCGCCACACGAGAAAAGTGTCCCGAATCATCCTTCTCCTGGCACGCGCCGATAAACGTTTCATTCAAAAGCTCTGCCCGCGACTCCCGATTCATCCTGAACACACATGGTGTTGGCGGTGACATCCATTCTGACACCGTTCCCGGTTCTCGCCTTTGGCTCTGTGTGAAGGTGACGACCGCACGTACTCACATCAAACTCTGACAAGGACTCTGTGCTATGAAAGATCGCACCGAAGATCGGTTGGCCGACTTCACAAGGGACTCACGCGTTCTCATCCTCTCGCTCATGGCAGCGGTTGTCGGAGTAATGAGCGCATTCGTAGCGGTCGCACTTGTATGGCTGATCAATCTGATCACCAATCTCGCGTTTTACCAACAACTGTCGGGTGAGTTCCAGTCCCCCTCGGGTAATCACCTGCAATGGCTGGTAGTCATAGTCCCCGCATTAGGCGGGATTCTTATTGGGCTGATGGCCCGATTCGGATCTGAAAAAATCCGGGGGCATGGGATCCCCGAGGCGTTGGAGGCCATCCTCTACGGGAACAGCAGAATGGATCTCAAGGTGGCGATCCTCAAACCGATTTCGTCGGCCATTTCTATCGGGACCGGCGGGCCGTTTGGAGCGGAAGGTCCGATCATCATGACGGGGGGAGCATTCGGATCGTTGTTCGCACAGCTTTTCCACCTCTCCTCGGCTGAACGAAAAACTCTCCTTGTTGCAGGTGCGGCTGCCGGTATGTCCGCAATCTTCGCAACGCCTATCGCCGCGGTGCTGCTTGCTGTTGAGCTCCTATTGTTCGAATGGAAGCCGAGGAGTTTCATACCTGTCGCGATTGCTTCACTGGTCGCTGGATCATTGCGAGTCCCTCTGCTGGGAGGCGGACCTATCTTCACCACAGCATCGTTCGGCGCACCGGATATGGAGGTCATGCTTGCTGCTCTTGTGGTTGGTCTCGTCGCGGGTGCCGGATCGACGATACTAACGACGCTTGTATATCTGTTTGAAGATCTTTTCGGGAAGCTTCCGATTCACTGGATGTGGTGGCCGGTGCTGGGTGGAATTGGTGTCGGCCTTGGTGGGCTGTACGATCCGCGGGTTCTCGGGGTCGGCTATGACATCATACGCTCGTTGCTCCGTGGTGAAGTGATCGGCGGTCTGCTGCTATCGCTTCTCGTGGGGAAAGCGCTTGTCTGGTCTTTTTCTCTGGGATCAGGAACATCAGGAGGTGTGCTTGCTCCGCTGCTTATTATTGGTGGGGCGCTGGGTGCACTGACCTCGCGATGGATCCCTGTGGGTAACTCCGGCCTTTGGGCTCTTGTCGGCATGGCGGCGATGATGGGTGGCACCATGCGCTCACCGCTGACGGCGATCATGTTTGCGCTCGAGCTCACACACCAGGTGAACATTCTTCCCGCGCTTCTCGTGGCCTGTGTCGTTGCGTATGCTTTCACCGTGCTCGTGTTGAGAAGATCAATTCTCACAGAGAAGGTCGCCCGACGCGGCTTTCACGTCTCACGCGAATATAGCGTCGATCCACTCGAGGTCCTTCGTGTAGAGGATGTCATGGATATTGAAGTTCAGAGTGTTGATTCGGAAATGAAGGTGAGCGAACTCTCTGACAAGATTGCTGCCGGCGACGCAGGGGTGACCCGTCACAACGGGCTCATGATTGTAGATGCGGGCGGAAAATTGGTTGGGATCATCACGCGGGGGGATGTGTTGCGTGCGCTCGAAAGGGATGAGGATGTGAACGTGCTGGAGGCGGGGACCGGCGATCTCATCGTTGCACATCCCGATGAAATCTTGCGCGATGCTGCTCACAGGATGCTGAGCGGTGACGTGGGGCGCCTTCCCGTCGTAAGCAGGATGGATCCAAACCGCGTTGTGGGCTATCTGGGCCGTCCCGCGGTGCTTTCGGCCAGAAAGCAGCGGATGGCAGAAGAGCATGATCGGGCGGGGTGGCTGGGTGCGAGGTTCTCGCCTGATACATTGTAGACAATCCTGCAATGCTGATTTCCCGGACTCATCAAATCCAGTTCTGTAATCTCGGATGTCCGATTAGGGGGGGATTGGCCTGCATCGCGAAATGCAAGTGGATTGGCTTTTTCGCCATAGCCGCAGCTCATGGAGCAACTGTCGTGCTTGCGGACTAATTTGCTGACGCACCTCTGCGTGACTTTGTTCTCGACAATTTCTGCGGATGCGCGATGGGGTAGAAACAAAATCCCCGACGCGCACCGTGAGCGTCGGGGTCAGGGAGGTTGTAAAAAGGCTGCCAAGGATGACAGCCTCATTATTCCTAACGCCGGACGAGCAAAGTTCGTTCCTTCGCTACAAAAAAAATGGCCGAACACGATGGCGGGCCACTTGCACAACAACAATTTCCGGTTCCTACGTGCGTTGCTGCCTGGTGCCACAACAAAAAAGAAATCTCGTGATTGGGGCCTCACCCTATTCAAAAAGGGCAGTAGTGCCTGCCTCCTGAACAGATACCGATTTCGAAAACACAAGAGCACTTGTTGGAGGCGGCACTAGTCGAAGATATGCCCCCGCCGGAATCGCCACACGCTCACGACGTTTACCAGGCCGCCTATTCCGAGCAGAACTCCGACATGAAGAAGTATGGAGGATGTTCCCACACCCCGCCATAATA
>DATJQB010000302.1:0-3286 GCA_035506075.1 Bacteroidota bacterium
GTCGGAGATTTCGCAAGTGTCAAGGAGAAGAGCTCCTCGATTGAGGATTCCTCCGCCGCCTGGCTCTTCCGATCCCGAGCCTCCAATCATCGTGAGATTTCGGAGAGTAACATTGCAGAGTGTATCTATTCCAAAGAGCCCAGCGCTATTTGGTGGGTGAAAATAGTTGTAGCCATAGATTTTCACTCCACCGGATGCTGGTCCGTAAATGCTGAGATTCTTGCTTACTGTGATTCTCGACCTGAGAATAAGCTGCCCATGCAACGACGGGTCGAAGGTGATGGTTGCGCCATCCCCTGCACTGGCGACTGCATTGCGGAGCGTGCCCGGTCCTGAATCGTCCAGTGAGGTAACTACGATGGTCTGTGCGAATGCCTGGCCAAAACAGACTGCCGCCACTCCCACGAGACTAACGAGTCTTCTCTTGAAGCGCATTGTCTTGCCTCAACTGCCTTCTCGCAAAAGAGTCAATATTCGCTATGCTTTCGTTTCGGGCTGCTTGTACCCCCCTTTTCTGTATATACTCCCAAGATCATGGGATCTGGAAAAAAACTCTGCGCGTATTCCGAGGGGAACCCTGCAAACCAGAGCGTGCCCACGCACTCCAAAAAAAAAGTCCAATCATCAATCGATGAATGGGCTTGTGTCAATGAACTTGAAGGAGAACCCGTCGTCCTCCCCAAATACAAGTTACCGCTTCAATTCTAGTGAGTCAAGGCGCTGCGATGGCGGAAATGAGGGTTTGGTGGTTCTTTGAGATCGATGCAACTCATCTCTGTTCCGCAAAAGCGATGGCATGCGCCACCTATGGAGCGGAATTGACCGTTTGCTTCGCGCGACCGATTTGTCTATAATGATCGTACCGCGCCCATGGTGTAATGGATAGCACTTCAGTCTTCGGAACTGACAGTGGGGGTTCAAATCCCTCTGGGCGCACAAACGGACCGATTGACAATAGTCAGTTGACAATTGTCAATCGTACCGACTCGTAGAAAGAATAGGCCGGCGCAATTGGATCTCGTCTGAAGACGATCCCCAAGGCGTCGGCCTTCACTGTTTTGTGGGGGTTCTGCCGAAGGCATTCCCTCTACGATATTCCCGGGAGGGAATAATCGCTCTCGGCGCACAACCGAGAAGGGGGGGATTGGGAGAGAGGGAGAACGGGAGCAGAAGCCAAACTGGAAATTGGCAGGATGGATTTCCCACTTGGGAAGTCGGAACCGCCAATTTCCAGATCAGGGTGCCGCGCTGGCATGAAAACTCATTTGACCGCGAGCCGTTGAGGCTTGGAGACGCGGGAAATCGGAGTTGCCTACTTGACCAAAACCATCTTCCGTACTGCCGTGGATGACCCCGCTGTCAGTCGATATAAGTAAACCCCGCTCGAAAGCTTCCTGCCGTCGAACGAGACCTCGTAGTTCCCGGGGCCTTCACGTTCGTTCACCAGCACAGCCACTTCTCTGCCGAGCATATCGTAGACCACCAGACGTACGTCGCTGACGCCTGAACCCTGACTCCTGACCCCTTCTACAGTGTATCGAATGGACGTCGTCGGATTGAACGGGTTCGGGTAATTCTGTTCAAGACGAAATTCCTCCGGCCACCCCTGTTGCGGCAACTGAATCGCTGTCGCGGAATCTTTCACCAACTTGAACACCCCGGATGATCCCGTGGCAGCAAATAGCACGTTCCCCGGTCCGATGCTCAAACCTGCAACTACGGAATCAGTCAGTCCCGCGTTCAGCGGCATCCATCGGCCTCCTCCCGAGTATACCCCGTGCCCACCCGTTCCTGCGTACAGGATGTTCGCGCTGTCGAATGCGAGACAAAGCACGGAGCCTTCATCGTAGCCGGGGAGCCCGTTATCCAGGAGAATCCATTGACCCGCCGACAGCAGGTACGCGCCGAACTGATTCTGTGCAGCATAGACGCCGCCTGACGAATCACAAGCCAGACTCTTCACTGGAGCGTACGCGAGCCCGTCTGATACATCTCTCCAAGTCGCACCACTATCGACCGAGACGATGACATCTCCGTACGATCCGGCATAGATGATGCCGTCCCTCCTGATCGCCAAAGCCTCAAAATTCACGTTGGCAAGTCCGGTATGCAATGGTTGCCATGTCATTCCATAGTCCGTCGACCTGTACACACCGGTTCCATCGTCTCCGGATGGCCCGCCGACGAGAACTTCCCCCGCAGGCCCCGCGGCGAAACTGAGTACAGAACGGCCCCGCATCCGGATGTCCGCCGGTTCCCAGGTCGATCCCTGATCCGTCGATCTGTAGAGCGCAATCCCATCGGTGTCGGCTGTGATTCCAGCAAAGAGTGAACCATCTGTGCTGCTTCCGACACAATGGACCACCCTGTTCCGGAGGCCCCCGGACGCCGCAGAGGCCCAACTTCGACCGCCGTCCGTCGATCGGTATGTCCCACCAGCCACCGTGGTTCCGACGACGACCGTCCCCGATCGGTTGCAGGTGATCACCGCGCAGGATGTGCCGGCGATTCCTTGTGCGGACTCTTTCCACGTTCGTCCGTCGTCCGTCGACAGGTAAAGTGTTGCGCCCGTGCCTGCGATGAGTGAGTTCCGCCCGAGGCGCGCAAGCGCGTTGATCGAGCGATTTGCCGTTCCTGAATCCGTCCGTGACCATGAGGCCGCGCCATCCGAGGAGCGGAAGATGCCATCGAACGATCCTGTGATGATATCACCTGACGGAGACATGACGATGGAAGTGACTTTCAGACTGGTGAGGCCGGTGTCTGCCCGCGTCCAATCCGATCCGCCATCGGTTGACCGATATACTCCTCCCCCCTGCGTTCCGACGAGCAGTGTTCCTGTGGGCATCGCAGCGATGGAGGTCACCATTCCCCCCGCGTTCGAGAGCGCCGTCTCCCAATGCGCCCCGTCGTCCGTGGACCGGAAGACGGAACCCGTGGAGGTTCCCGTCCGATCGCTTCCGACGTAGAGGCTGCCGTCGGGTCCGCAGGCCACCGAGGTCAGGCTCAATGCCGGAAGATCTGAGGATATCGAGTTCCAATCGACGCCGCGATCCGTAGACCGAAAGACTCCGTTCTGCCCGAACGATGAAGAAGAGGTGCAATAGAGATTGCCTGCACTGTCTGCACAAAAACTGGAAGGGAGGATTGTATTCGTCACAAACAACCACGTCACGCCGTTGTCGGTCGACCGCGCGATGGAGGGTTGCTGCGTCGGATCGGCAGCACCAGCGACAATGATACCATCGCCGGCGCTGAATACAGGACCAACCAACTCAGCAGGTTC
>DATJQB010000303.1:0-2366 GCA_035506075.1 Bacteroidota bacterium
AACCCTGGGCGTTGACTGTATCGGGGGCGGTTTGCTTCCAAGACTCGCCGATACCAACTGCTTGCTCAGGGAGTTTCGCGAAGAGGCTGCGCATATAATCCGCCGGGTTCCCGGCGCCTTGCATCTGCATCGCTGGGGTTATTTCGATCGGATCGACCGCCTCGGTCTTCACGGTTTTTCCCATGCCCGTAACGGTCAACCGAACCCTCTTGCCATTGATCTCTTTGATAACGCGGGCGGTGTCCTTCATCATCGGAGAATCGATCTTCGCAATGTTTGTATCGACCTTAGCGATCAGGATCATCTCGCCATTCGTTCCGACGTCTTCACCAGTCATCGTAATGCCGAACATGCTCGTGGACGTCGTGGTGAAGTCCTGTCCCATCATCTGGGCTTTGGTCTTGGAGTCGGACGTCAGAATATATGAATGGGTGGTGCCTTTCGGCATCTTGTATCTCAGTTTGTCGCCGCCGGCAAGCGCGATGCTCACAATGGCGGTGCAGACGAGAAGGGCAAAGATCAATCTGGAGAGTGAACGGGACATGGGTGTGCTCCCTGAGTGTGATGAGAATGAACAACAGTTAGTTTCCAAGTGGCCTTACGGGGAAGCAATATCGCACTTTTTTTATTGAAAAAGCGACCAAACTGGATCAGGCGAGATCTCCCAGCAGTGTGCGAAATTTGGTGCAAGAAAAGGGATTTCGGCATTTTGCCAAATGTCGGAAGATCCAACCCGCGCATTTTTCCCTCAATCGCGGGGAATCCGATTTCATCCATGGTTCTGCGAATCGATGATGAATACGGGGGCGGCGGCGGGAAGTTCCAGGGAAAAAAGAAGGCCGGGGAGAGACCCGGCCGGAGAACGTTCGTTCATCGTGTGATCAATTGCTTCAGAGCGAATCCGCTTTGTTCTTCTTCGAAGCGATGAAATAAAAGATCACGAGTGCGATACCGCCGGCGATCAACATGCAGGCGAGGTAGACTGAATCCTCCATATCGAAATTGCGATGGAAATACATTCCCACCATCAACCCGATCCCGACGAACGCAGAAAGCAGGCCCCATTTCAGACTGGAGAGTGGATTGATGCGGAACCAGTCCCTGACCGGAGTGCCCTTGAAATCTGTCGGGTTCACTCCTTTTTCAATCATCATCATGTGCTCTTTATGGCGATTATTGAAATACACCACGAGTACCCACGCAGTGCCGCCGAAGAGGAAGATAGGGATCAGAAATTCGCCGTTCATAGAACCTCCGTTAGTCGATTCGCCTCATTGATGTTTGATGGTGCCTTTAGTAACTTTGACCGCAGGTTTCGATCCAGGGTTTCACCCTGGAAAGAGAATTTCATCCACTTCGGAGATTTTTGCCAACCAGGCCGATTTTTGAAACCCTGGAGACAAAAGCACAGTCTAAAAGGATGTGTGGCACACAACATAGGACGATGTGCAGAAGACCGATGCGACCATAGTAAGAGAGATCCTTGCGGGCGACAAGCGTGCGTTCGGTGAGATCATCGACCGTCACAAGGATAAGGCGATGACGCTCGCGGTGAGAATGCTGAGGAACAGGGAGGACGCCGAAGAGGCGATCCAGGATGCGTTCGTCCGGGCTTTCAAGGCGCTTCCGCGGTTCGAGTGGAAATCGAGCTTCTCCACCTGGCTCTATAGAATTGTGTACAACGTCTGTTCCACGCGCCTGAGCCGGCGTGACGAAGAATCCCACACGAGGCTGGATCTCGATGACGAAGCCGCCGTCATGCTTGTCTCCGATGAACTGCCGCCCGACATTCGGTACGAGACAGAGGAGATTGAGAACATCATCCGTGCAGAGATCGACCAACTTCCTCCTGTGTACTCTGCCATCTGCACGCTGTTCTTTGTCCAGGATATGAGCTATGACCAGATCGTCGAGGTAACCGGAATTCCTCTTGGTACAGTGAAAGTCAGGTTGTTTCGTTCACGCCTGATGCTGCGGGACGCGGTCGTGAGGAAGATCGGACCTCGGCCGATTGTCTCCGAAAAGATCAGACAGGAAGAGTAGAATCTCATGAATCATCTCAGCGCGTACGAAGTATTGCAGATTGTCGATGAAGCACTTGCCAATGGCGAGCGATCGAAAATCGTTGCGCACCTTGAATCGTGTCACCGCTGCAGGCGCGAGGTTGAGTTGCAGCGCATGCTGCGAGGCACAGCGGGCAGGCTTCCGCTGGTCAAATCTTCTGAGGAATTGCGGGACAAGATCCTCAGTATCGTCGCCCCGCCACCGAAGAAGAAGCTGCTCCAGGTATTCCTCAACAACCTCGGGAACGTCCTTGCGATGGCGCTCGTCCTCGCCGTCGTTTGGTTCGCGGCCAGCTCAACCGG
>DATJQB010000304.1:0-6880 GCA_035506075.1 Bacteroidota bacterium
AGAGCTCCTTTCTCGTAGGAACTGTAGGCAATCATGTTACCATCGGGTGAAAGCGCCGGATCGATTTCAATTCCAGGATCAGAGGTCAGTTGAATTGAGCGCCCTGGTTTGAATTTCGTTCGTCCTGGCTCACCCATGACAAAATGAAGGGTAACAGCAATGATCACAGCGGCCATCGGGATAGCTATCGCCGGACTCCTTAACCGGCGAAGAATTGCTCCCAAGCTGATTGTCCACAGTTTTTCCGCGCGGAGACCCTCCTGATATCTCCTGAGATCGGCAAACATCTCCCCTGCTGACGAATACCGCGATCCCGGCTTTTTCTCCAGCGCACGATTTACGATGTGAATGATGTCAACAGAGATACCCGGGACATGTTTCTGCAACGGTACAGGCTGCTCGTTGATGATTAAATAAACGAGCGCTTGCTCGTGATCACTGTCAAACGGCCTCTTGCCCGCGAGCATCTCATAGAGTGTTACCCCCAAAGACCAGATGTCCGACCGATTGTCGATCCTCTCGCCTCGTGCCTGCTCGGGTGACATATAGGCAGCTGTGCCGAGCGTGGATCCGGATCTTGTCACAAGTGCACGACCAGATATTTTTGCTAATCCGAAATCAAGAATTTTCGCGACACCATCCTTTGTAACGATGATGTTTGCAGGCTTAATGTCCCGATGAATAATACCCGCTTCGTGTGCTTTGGCTAATCCCTGGGCAACTTGGGAAGTGATGTTAACGGCTTCGTCGATCGAAAGAGGGCCGCGCTCAATCTTCTTCTTAACCGTCTCTCCTTCGTAGTACCCCATCACGATGAAGGTCCGACCTTCGTGTTCGCCGATCTCGTGGACAGAACAGATGTTGGCATGCTCCAGCGTCGATGCTGCCTGGGCTTCGTGAACAAAACGTTCTCTGGCTTCCAAATCTCGTGTGAGCTCAGGAGGAAGGAATTTGAGGGCGACGGTGCGTTTGAGCTTGGTGTCTTCGGCACGATAGACCACACCCATGCCGCCTTCGCCAAGCTTCTCGACAATGTGGTAGTGCGATATGATTTGCCCGATCATCGCTGCTCCTGTTGGAGGGAATCGGGACTTCAGCTGGATATAAACGGTGACGGGGGGAGGAATACTCGGCTAACTTACTATTGTTCAGACTGAAAGGCAACTGCACGAACGGGAGTGCTGGAGACTGGTGGTGGAATGAACGCAGAGTCCTGACAAAATTGGGAATGGATGTTGTCACTCGGAAGCTGCTCCGTCGCCACAAGGACCTGTGAGAAAAAGGCCAGTTTTTTCAGTTTCGATCCTTGAGTACCGTTGTCTGAGCTACTGGAAGCACTCTCCACCTGAGGAGGTAGATCGAAAGGCCGAGGCCTGGAATAGTCTCCAGGCACAATCTTAGGTGATTTCCCAATAGTGGCATTGGAGTGATATACAGGACTCACTTCAGAAAGAGCATCTTCTTTCTGTCCTGGAACGAGCCGGCCTGGATCGTACAAATGTAGGCACCGCTTGAAAGTCCCTGGGAGGGGATAAACTGAACCGAGTGATGTCCTGCACCCTGGCGTTGATCGATGAGCGTTGTGATCTCACGTCCCAGCATATCGTACACTTTCAGCGTGACGTCCGCCTCCACGGGAAGATCGTAGGAGATGGTGGTGGTTGGGTTGAAAGGGTTCGGATAATTCTCATAGAGCCGGTACTCGGAGGGAAGAGCACCCGAATCGTTCACAGCAACAGCGACGCCTGCCTTGATGATCGGAAGCTGCTGGTAACTTCGCAGCAGCACTGCATTTAATTCTGCAGGACTGGCGCCAAACCACTGACTCAAGGCGGAGGCATAGACCGAACGAAAATCATACTGCATCTTCAGGTTGCCGCTGGAGAGGTCAGTGAGGCTTGGATTGGACCCCATCACTCCGTTTGGTACACCGCCGTTGATCCCCTTCCCGAAGACGAACATCGGCGCTGCAGTGCCATGATCGGTTCCGCGGCTTGCATTCGACTGAACTCGTCTGCCAAATTCCGAAAACGTCATGCCGATCACACGGTCTTCGACGCCGAGTTGAGCAAGGTCATTCTGAAATGCGAGCGTTGCATCAGCGAGGCGTTGGAGCAGGGTCGCATGCGTGCCAATCGACGAGTCGGTCGAGTCAACCTGAGCCGAGTGATTGTCAAATCCTCCCATGCTCACGACATAGACCCGCGTTTTCAGTCCACCACCGATCAGGCGCGCAACAATCTTGAGTTGATCGGCGAGCGTGTTAGGTGACGGATACGCCAGTTGAGTCTTCACCTTGTCGGCCGCCGCCTTCACCTGCGTCGCATACTGCTGCGAATGAAGAGAGACTTCCCGTATGAACGCAAGCTCATGGCCGGCGGGAGTCTGAGGAACTGCGTCCTGTCCGCCGCTCGAAATGCCGTTCACGAGCTGGTAAAACGTTGTCGGATCCTGGATCGAAATGCCGGTCGAACTCGATCCCCCTTCGAGAGCCGTGGACGTGACGGCACCGATCTGAATTGCAAGAGGATCGGGCATGACTTCGTTGGGGTATGCATTTGGATAGCCGGGAAACTCATTCAGAAGATACCGCCCTGCCCAGCCGTCATTCAGATACTCGTCCGAGTTTGCTGCCGTCAGCCAGATATCGGTTGCGCGGAAATGCGAGAGGTTGGGATTGGGGTACGAGACTCCCTGGATGACCATGAGCTTCCCCTGATCGTACAGCTGTTTGAAGCCGGTCATCTTTGGATGGAGGCCCGTGGCGCTCGTGAGCGAAAGCACCGAGTTCTGCGGAATTGCGATGTTGCCCCTGAGGTTGTTGTACGCCGACATCTGGTCGAGTGGAATCACCGTATTGATCCCGTCGTTGCCCCCAGAGAGCTGCACAAGGACCAGGACTCTGTCGGTCGCCGAGTACGCGCTGAAGAGCGATTCAATGAAGGGCGATCTTCCGTACGCCCTGAGCGGAAGTCCGTTCAGCAGAAACGGCATTGCCGTCACCGGAACAATGCCTCGCAAAAAGTTTCTTCGGTTCATGCGTCCCCGGCTAAAGAAGTGCAATCAGTACGATTTTACGAAAGCTGAAACTCTGCCATTCGAAACATGAATTTCAGGAGCGGATCAAGCGATTTCAGGACGTTGTTCTTGTTTGCAGTGGTTTGTCCTCCGGACGCCCAATAGGCGTTCCAGACAGCTGTCCATTCATACTCATCCATCTGTTTCAATCCCATCGCGTTGTACATCAGGTAGTCCTTCTGCGCTTGTGTGATGGGGATGGGGAACAGGACATTTGCAAGGTCGGCGATCAAGGCGAATGGATCGCCCGGCGTGCTCATTGTTTTCGAAAAGGCAAGCCTGTCGAGCGTCAATCCGGAGACACCCGTGAACAAGAGATCGGTAAACTGTCCGCGCAGCGGAAGCGTTGTTGTGCTGATCCACAGCTCATAGAAGTCAGGGACCTGGTAGTAAGCCGCCCATCCTGCCACATTCGGCGGATCGAGAAGATCCTGCTCGAGATTCGCGGCCCGGGATCGAAGATCGTTGAATGGCCTGTAATACGAGGTGTCTGTCAGTGCAGGAACTGCGATACCGAGCTGACGAACTGTCCCCGCGATGAAATCGATCGGGTTCTTGATCATGCAACCGATGTTGTTGACATCGTAAAAATTCGCGCTGCGGAACAACGCATCGAGCACTGGCTTCACTTCGAAATTATTATTCATCATGATTGTCGCAAGCGGGGCAATCACGTTCTGTTCCGTCGTTGCATCGATGTCGTAATAGACAAACCACCGGTAGAACTTGCGGCAGATGTACTTGGCGACGCGGCTGATGCCATCCGGATCCGTTGCAGAGAAGATCATATCGAGAAGATCGTCGAGCTCTTTCGCCCCGTCTGTTCCTGTCCGGCCCTGGATGATGCGATTGCCGTACGCCGATGAAAACTGCTTGTTCGTCGAATCGTGGCGCGATGCTGTGAATATCGAGCTGATGGCCGCGTCCGTTGTAACGCGAAACCCCGTGTCGGTGTATCCCGTCAGCACTTTCGCAGCCGCTTGGACGTCCTGTTCTGTGTAGTTGGTGTAATTTCCCTGTGCGATCTCAGGGCCTTTTCCGATTGTGAACAGCTCCTGCAGCTCTCTTCCATAGTTCTCATTGGGATGGCCGACAATATTCGTATCGCCGTTGAGGTAGCGGAGCATTGCAGGATCGAGGGAGACAAGCTTCGTCAGTGTTTTGAAATTGCCGAGCGCGTTCTGCCGGAACAAATCGATCTGCTTGTACATGTAGCGCGAGTCGTTGACGGTCGCATATTCGGTAGAAAAGTGATTGTGCCAGAAGAGAACCATTTTTTCGCGTATCGACATTCCCTGCCGGATCATCACACCCAGCCACCACGCTTTCAGATAGTAAGCGTACGTGCCGTCGTTCGTCGCATCAAATGCGGAGTTCACCCAAGTCTGCCCGGCGGCAAGAGGCGTTGGACCGACAGGAGGATCCGGGAGTGGCTGAGGTGCGAAGAGCGCATTCAGCGTCCAGTCGAGCGACTGTGAAGCCGCCAGCTGCACCTCGGCCCGAGTAGGACCGATCATTGTCCGGCGGAGCAGATGTGCTGCAGTCGTCGAGTTCCAGTCAACAGCCTGGATCTGCTCGATCCCTTTTTGGGATCTGATGAGGGTCGCTTTTTGACCCGATGAAAGTGTGGCAGATGGAGGCTGCCCAGATGAGCCGGATGATTGGACCTGCGTTGCGTTGAGTGATCCGGAAAGGAAATCGCGTCGGTTCATAGAGCCTTCAGTTCAATTGACGAATGCCGCCGATGGTTGTACCAAATCCCTCATCCCTCCCGGGGATCAATCGATCATGCCGTGGCGAAGGACGAGCTCCGATGTTGGTTAGTCCCAGGAAGACCCGGAAGGTTTAACGGGGTCTCGTCTCACGACCTCATTTTCATGAGGAATTGACTCACGCACCCGAGGATGTGAGACACATCACAGCGAACCCAGTCACGCCCCCTGGCTCAGGAGAAATTCGAGTTTTTCAATGAAGGATTTGTCGGTCGGTTTTACGCGCGAAGGGAACATGGCAACGATGTTCCCCTGCCTGTCGACGAGATACTTCTGGAAGTTCCACTTCACATCACCCGGGAATTGAGATTCCTTCGTGATGTATTGGTACAGGGCGTGTTGGTCATCCCCCTTGACGCTGATCTTCGAGAACATGTCGAACGTTACGTTGTACTTCGACTCGCAGAAGGATTTGATTTCGCTGTCCGTCCCCGGTTCCTGTCCGCCGAAATTGTTCGCGGGGAACGCAAGAATGCGAAATCCCTTCGACTTGTACTTCTCGAACACCTCTTCGAGATCCTTGTACTGAGGCGTGTAACCGCATTCAGATGCCACGTTGACGACGAGAACGACATCCCCCTTATAATCGACGAGGGATTTGTCCTTCCCGTCGATAGTCTTCATCGTGAAGTCGTAAATACTCTTCCGTGCCACCGGCGTTTGCTCCTTGGTTTGCGAGACAGACACTGATGACAGGAACATGAGGAGGGAAAGAATACACAGCAGGTTGATTCGTGTCATGGTGTCGTCTCCGTTCTTTCGTTGGTCTTGCGAATCTTGCCCGACGAAGACTATAACACCACCGAAGAGGAACAAGTTTCCAGGCGTGTGACCCTGGTCAAACTAAATCAGGACGCGACCGACGACGGGGCCTCCGGTACGATCATCCATGCAATGATATACCCAATGACAAACGGGAAAATCCCTGTCGCCAGCCCTCCAAAAACCGCAACGAGCCGGACAACGGTCGGATCGACGTTCAGGTATTCCCCCAACCCTCCGCACAAACCAGCAAGTTTCTTATTGGTGAACGATCTGTATAGTCGTTTCATGACTTCCCCTTTCAGCGTTCATAGACACGAATTGTCCCATGGTCGGACTTCAGCCGCAGCTCGGGTCCGCCACCGTTCACGGATGAGTGTGTCTCGTATCCATGCTTGCGGCTGGATTTGCTGTCGCGGGCCCATTCAACATCCGACTGGAGCCTCGCGTGCCTGCCAATACTCGCATCGAGGTCATAGCCTTTGCCACGCGGGAGACTCAGTTCAATTTCTCCCTTGTAGGTTTCCACGCGCGACCTGCTCGTTAACGAAGTGAAATTCACGTGCCCTTCTCCTTTGTACGTCTTCAGGTCAATGCCGCCCGATAGCCGTTCCACCGAAACTTCTCCCTTGTACGTTTCAAGTTCGAGATCCGCCTGGAGACCGTCGACGGTGGTCTGCGATTTGTAGTCTTTGATGACGACGTGCGCTGTGTTGGGCAACTTGATCGTATAATGAACAAACGGGAGGTTATCGGAATCATACGTGAACAACCCAAGAAATCCATGGTGACGATGTTTTGCGTGATCGTAATCTGTCTTGACGCGCGCTGTATTGGAAGAAAGGTCAATTCGAATTTCCGTATCCTCGACCATGTCGCGATCGTAGCGACTGTTTCCATCTGCCTCTATCACGGCGTGAATCTCGATTTCTGATTTGTCCCACGGCACGATCTTGATGCTCCCCTTGTACGTATCCAGGGAGAAGCGGCCGTCACGGCTGAACGCTCCTGATTTGTTGACTTCACGAGTGTCCTGGGCAAACGTGACTCCTACAGCAATCAGGAGGATGATTGAAACAGAGAGAAGTGCGAGTGCGCGTTTCATGGGTTCCGTCCTTCCGGGTTCAGGTGTAGGGGATCTCTACGATTCCCTACGAGGGTAAATGAGCGGAAGTTGCACTGTGCCACGCGCAGCGAGGCAGGTTTCAGAATCTCAGCTCTTTGCCGGTCCTGAGTTTCGTGATGTAGATAATCTGTCCTGTATGGAG
>DATJQB010000305.1:0-7980 GCA_035506075.1 Bacteroidota bacterium
TTCTTGAGCCTGCACGTTGATCAATTCATACCAGCGAACGCAAATGTGATTTCCGGTTTCCCGGATCACTTCGTGAAACGCGAGCGGAGAATCGTGAACGATAGGTGTTCGTCAAATCGATTGAAGTTGGCTGACTTACTGCGTAAGTTTTTGTGCGTCACGATTGTTTCGTTGAATCAGGAAGATTGTCCATGAATGAAATTCGGTTGCGTCTCAGATCCACGTTCCTCGTTGTTTGTCTTCTCACCGCTCCATTGCTCGCACAGGATCCACGGGAAGAGGCCGGATTCTTCACAAACCCGCGCAGCACGTCGTATGGCACTCTCTGCTCGAACAACTATTCTTCCGCACTCTACCTGGTTCAGGACGGGACGATTCATGAATTGATGTCTGGAGCCGGTTGCGGCAGCTTCTTCGCCGTCTCTCCGGATGGGAACCGGTTGGGCATCAAAGTCATCGATGAGACAGGACTTCAGACTCCTTCGCTCTTCGACCTTGGAAACAACACGCTGTTTGCTCTGAGCCTCCCCGGGCGTCAGATGGGACAGGTGAGCTTTGCTCAGGATGGGACTGTTGCTTTCACGCGCGGTGAGGAATTGGTCGTACGCTCAAAGAGTACTGAAAAGACGTATCCGCTCGGCACCTACGCGAACCTTGCCCCGATTTCTCCGGATGGTCAAATGGCCGCATACAACGATCGGAACGATCAGTTGTGGATCATCGATCTTCGATCATCGGCCAAGTCGATGATCAGTGATGCTGCCATGGGATATTTCAACCCAACCTGGTCTCCGGACGGGACGAAGGTGTTGTATTCAAGTCTCAATGGTATGGTGCTTGTGTTCGACCTGGTGCAATCGAGAACATTCAATTTGGGAGAGGGGGATCATCCATCCTGGTCCCTGGATTCACGTGACGTGATCTTCTCGCGCAAGGAAATCGCCGGACCGAAGCTTGTGAACGCGGACATCTACATTGCATCCTCCGACGGGTCAGATGTCCGACAACTGACATCGACGGATAATGTTCTTGAAATGGACCCTTCCTTCTCTGATGGAGGTCATATTTTATTTCAGACATTCGATCGCCGAAGTATCTGCGAGGCAGCGGTGACTCCCCAGGGAATCAAGGGACAAACGCTCGCGGCGATCAAGGAGACGGTTTTGCCCGGCCCGCAAAACATCCGCATCCAGCCGCTCTTCCCGACATCGGGTGCAGCAAACATTACACAATTGGACATCCCGTATGTCCACCAGGCGTACGACACCCCCGATTGGTTCAATGGCGATTATGCCTGTGCACCGACTCAGGCCATCATGCTTCTGGCGTACTACAATATTCTCCCTCCCTGGCCGACGAGATGTTCAACCCCGACGCTTCATTACAACAATTGGGGGAACTACGTTTGCACGCAGTACCAGTTCCGCCAGTCGCAGTACGTGTACACCGCTGCAGATGCAAGCGGACGAAATTCGTGGGGCGGATACGGCTACATGTGGACCGGTTCATACAGCCCCCACACCCGGATGGCAGACTACTTCCGGAACCATGGTCTTACCGCAGTGCAGACCGATGCGACCCCTTACAGCGTTGCGTATTCGGACGTTGTCGCCGGATACCCTTTTAGCATGTGTGTGCTGCTCACGAGCGCAGGACACCTTGTGCTTGCACATGGGATCGGCGCTGAGCCGCATACGTTCGTCTTTAATGACCCGTGGGGGGACAAGAACAGAGGGTACAAGAACTATTACGGCAAGAACGCGAGCTACGACTGGCCCGGGTACAATAACGGGTACCAAAATCTCACTGAAGTTGCCTGGTGTATCGGCACCAGATACACGCCAATCGCAGCAAGCGATACGGTCGTCGATGATCTGCAATTTGGCAAAGGCTTCTCCATGCCGCTCGATGCGCCGGCATCGATGACATACTGGAAAGACATGAATCTCGGGTATCAGGGACATGCCTGGATGGCCACCACACTTGGCACTGGACCGGGAGACACGTGTTTTGCCACCTGGACGCCGTCGTTGCCTGACGACGGACGTTATGAAATCACGGCGTATGTTCCTTCCTTTGCGACCGCTACGGATGCCCGATACAAGATCACAAGCAGCGCCGGCACTGTCACCGTCTCTATTAATCAGAACGACCACAAGGATTCCTGGGTGTCGCTGGGGAGCTACAATTTCCAGAAGAGCACCGGAGGGTCCGTTCGTCTCGGAGATGTCAGCTCCGTCGCTGGCAGGCTGCTCGGGTTTGATGCAATCAGATGGAGCCGGACGCAGGGCCTTGCAACGGAAGTGTCAATGAATCAGGCCGTTCCAACGGCATTCGCGCTTCTGCAGAACTATCCGAACCCGTTCAATCCCGCGACCACAATTCGTTATCAACTTCCGGCTGCCGGAACAGTGACCTTGACCGTTTTCGATGTGCTGGGGAGGAAGGTTTCCGTACTTGTGAACCAGCTGCAGTCAGCCGGCGAGCGATCGGTCACATGGAACGCCGGGGGGGTGACGAGTGGAATCTATTACTGTCAGCTTCGAGTAGTACCGGTCTCAGGTTCAGGATCTCCATTTGTAGCGACAATGAAGATGACGGTCCTGAAGTGACCGCATCAGGTTCCGGACCGCGCCACCGAGCTCACGATTGCCTGCACCGCACTTCTCGTTGAACCCGATTCCTTCCAGGAAGGCCAAACGCATGCCCACCGACGTATTCATGAACCCGAAAAAGCACCCCAGTGATGCAGCACTCCGAAAGAAGCTGGGGGGCTCGTACAAATTGTTCGAACAGGTGTCGATGTCCATTCAGTTTGATCATGATGGAATCGGATTTGAATGGAAGTTTTCGAAAACCTCGGGCTGGTATCTCATCTGCCTGAGGAAGAAACGAAGACTGTTCTATCTCATTCCTCGCGAGACGGATTTTCTGTTCCGGATGTTGTTCGGGCCGCGGGCTGTTGCGGCGATCAAGAAATCGGAATTCTCTTCCGACATTCAAGCGAAGCTGAAGTCGGCGAAAAAATATCCGGAAGGGACACTGCTTGATTTCGAGAAATCGAATTTTGATGTGGGCTCGATGCTGAAGCTTCTGACGATCAAGATCGAGAACTGAGGCGGCTCCGATGAGTCGCGGGGAGAACACATTCAAAGGAAATGACGCTTCATGATCCGGCCGGGGTTTGTCGACTTGCAGGTTAATGGATACTTTGGTGTGGATTTCTCCGATCCTGCGGCGACGGTTGAGCAGATCCTCGAAGCGGCAGAACTTCTTGTCACGCAGGGAACCGTCGGATTTCTCGCGACAATTATTACGGGTCCGCGTGAATCCATGGAGATGTGCGCAAAGAACATCGCCGAAGCGATCGACCGGCAAGGACGGCGGGGGCCGATCCTCGGGATTCACTTGGAGGGGCCGTTCATCTCTCCGGATTATGGATATCACGGAATGCACGACCCGCAGTACGTCTGCCCGCCCGACGCTCAATGGTTTGAAAGACTCCAGAAGATTTCCAGGAACAACATCCGGATCGTCACGCTTGCACCGGAATATGAGGGAGCATGCGAGTTCGTGAGCGCCGTCGGACCAAGCGTGACGGTCTCAGCCGGGCACACTCACTGTTCGTTCTCTCAGGCCCGGCGCGCAGTCCGGTCCGGACTGAGGATGGCAACACACATCGGGAATGGTTGCCGGCAGGAGATCGATCGGCATGACAATCCGATCGTCAATCTCCTTGGGTGCGGAGAGATTGCAGTGAGCTTCATCCCGGATGGATTCCACCTGCCCGAGGCATTCCTCAGGATGCTGTTGCTTTCCCGCCCAATCAATCAACTTATCGCCATCAGCGATTCATCGCAGTATGCCGGCATGGCAGCCGGAACGTATACGATGAGCTCGGGGTTGAAAGTCGTCCTCAGCGAAAATGGACGGCTCGCGACGGTCTCAGACGCGAATGTCCTGGCCGGCTCAAGCTCGACGATGCTCCGGTGCATGAATCATCTGGCGTCGCTTGGGGTATTGACCGCGGAGGAACTCTGGCAGATTGGATTTGGCAATCCCCTCTCAGCCATCGGGGGAAAGTTGGAAGAACTCGGTTCTGTCGTGACGAGGGTGGAGTTTGATGAAGGGAAGGGAAGGTTCAGACTGGCGTGATGGCCGGCAGCGAACGAATCGCTGCAGCATACCAACCTAACGTGCTCCGGCCTTTTCGCATTCCCGAAATCAGTCAGGCAAAGGCGCATCGTCGCCGTGTGGCGGAGCTTATGATCCGGGCGGCGTGGCGTCTTTGCCTGTGTTGGTTCTTCTGTTCGGTAAATGATCCTGTCAGGCTTTTGCTTCTGTCAGTTTCTTCAGTTCGCGTACTCTCGTGTAGAACTCATCCAGGGCCATATCTTTCAGGAAAATGAGGCCGCGCGCGCCGCGCAGCCGGGGATGCGGATGCTGGAGGAAAAACTCCTTCCCGAGACACGTCTTCAACATTGTATACTGTTCCACCTGGATCTTCTGTGCGAGTTCGGAGAACGGACCGTCGTGTTCGTAGCTCGGGAACGACGCTGCGCTTTGCGATCCGAAGCAGTTCATGAATGACGAATGCATGAGCGACATCGTGTTCAGCGAGACCGGAATGATCACGTCCGCTTCACACGGACGGAATCTGTACCACACGTTGCGATAGCCCCAGATCCGCAGCGACGAATCTTTGCTTTCTTCTTCATACATCCTTACAGCTTCGGCAATTGCCTGCAGCACCTTGTAGTGGGTATCGGGGCCGCTTCCTTCAGGATCGAACGCAACCGAGATGACATTCGGTTTTGTCCTTTTTATAAGTTCGAAGAGGGGAATGACGTCCCTGTTGACCTCCGGCTCCTCCGAGAAGATATCCCCCTGGTAGAAACCAAGTCTCATCGCATGAATGGCAGACGGCTCGATGCCGAAGTGAGCCCAGAGCAGTTCAACTTCCCATTCCCGCAGCATCCCTTTGAGCGTCTGCACATCCGGCGGGTCTTTCGCCCCCGGATATTGTGTCATGAGGTACTCTTCCATGTTCCTGGCGCGGAGTTTCAGGGCGCGGATGTCGGACGTTCCATAGACCTCGACGAAATTACGAAGAGCGCGCCGGGCTTCAGCCTCGTCCTTGCGTTCCTGCATCCGGCCTGCGGTGCCGTCGAGAAAGAGGTACATTTCTTCCGTCCGCTTGGCGAAATCCTTCGGATCGAAGTAACCTTCCTCAAGGAGCGCGGCGAAGTGCTTCTCTTCGAGATGTGAGCGGAGCTTTCTGATGATGGAGAGGAAATAAGGGTTCGAGACGGCCGTGAAGCCGGACGTCATGTTGGCGAACAGGTGCTTGTTGTTCGGATCGCGGACGAGATGTGACAGGTACGCGAGGTAGCCGAGCATGATGTCGTCGTGATGCGGTTCAGTGTGCAGGAAGGTTGTCTTGGTGACAGCTTGGACGCCCTTCTCGAGCTTCGCAATGAGCCGGGAGCGCGCAGCCTCTGCAAGTGCCTCCGGGGATTTTCCGGTCTTCCTGATCAACTCCTGCGCGAAGCGATCACTCGCGAAATCGTCGGCGTTCAAATCGTGAAGTGCCGTGTTCCGGGCGAGCGCCAGGGAAATGACCACCTCGTCTGATCGTCGGTCGTCCACAGACGGAAGGGCGCAGAAGTCGATGTAGTTGCGCTCACTCAGTTTACTCGCAGCGCCTTTTGTAAGATAGAAGCGCGCGTTCTCGAGGTCCTGCAGCACAGATGCCGGATATTCCGGGTTCTTGGGCTGCTGGATCGCCGTGCTGACAATGGGTGCCTTCGCGTCTCCTGCAGCGATGATAAGTGCAGTGGCGGTTGGGTTGTACGTGATTGTCGCGAGGCCGATTGTGATGACAAGCCGCTTTCTGGAAACTTCGATGCCGCCAAGATCGGTAGAGGCGGCGGCCTGGGTCTCGTAGTTGGTCGCCGTCAGCCGGGTGACGGAATAGATGCTTGAACCGCGCACATTGAATGCGATGTGGCCGTCCGGCCCGATCCCGCCGAGAAAGAACCCAATGCCTCCCATCGCGCGGATCTTTCGTTCGTACTCCATGCAGAACCAATCGACTCGGCTGATGACATCGCGCTGGATAGCTTCAAGCTCTGTATGAGTCTGCCGCACCCGCAGGGAGAGGTCGACAACGCCCTCAGGAAAAACGCTCTCCATGGTGTGGCCTTCAGGAAGCCCGAGCGACGTCGAATCGATCAACATTGCTTTTTCGGGTGAAAGGCCGAAATTCTTGAAATAGTATTTCCGGACGTAGTAGTTAAAGCTGTTATGCTGCTGTGCGTCCATCGGATAGAATTCGTCAATCTGCACAAAATGGAGGCTTTTCATGTCCGGGCGTTTGGCAGCGTCGATGCCATGTTCGCTCAGCAGCGCTTGAATTTCTTTCGACGTCCACTTTGAGAGAATACGCGACACCCATTTAATGAAGTGTTCGGGTGTCTTTCCGGTCGGCAGGGAGATGACGCCGCCGGGATTTTTCTGGACCCACTCGATGAACCGCAGCGCGGTCAGTTTCCCGAGGAGGGGAAAATTGTCGACTTCGATGATCTTGATTTTTTCGGTCGGTTGGTACCAGTATTCTTTCCTGCCACTCCGTTCCAGTTCGACAGCTTCTACTGTGGAACTTCCGTCGTACGTTTTCATCTTCTCGTAATGCTCCTCTGAATATTTCGAAGGTCCCGGCGGGTTGTCATTAACAAAGCGGCGTACTCCGGCCGGTTCTTCTTCAATTTACGATTTTCTTTGCTCGCCTCCAAGATGAGGGCGCGACGATGATTGCATTTTCATCTTCTCAGGCGTTGTGCTTTGATGCGCCGGGGGTCACAATTCCGTTGAACGATTATCGATACTCTCTGGAGAGCGATGCGCGCACGTGCAGGAAACAGCGAGAGGCGGGGAATGGGGCGGCGGGTTTTCAGACTTCCTGCAGTTGGGAGATTTTACGGTTTCACTTCGAAGCGGACCGTCTTGTCCCAGAATTTCTTTTCCTTCTGGAACCGTTCAACGTACACAGCCTTCAGTACGACATAAATCCAGAATTGACAATACGTGAAATACATGATGAAGATCAGGCCGATCGATTTCATGCTGTCCTCTGAATCGAAGGAAACGGCCAGGAAGATTTCGAGGATGAACAAAAAGAACGCGAACATCCACACGAGCGTGTAGGGGCCGGGCAGCGCGATGCTGACGAGGTTCAACCCGCTGATGATGAAAAGGAGGTCGGAGATGAGGATGGCCGCGAAAAAGACATAATAGAGCAGCAATGTGTACAGGATGTCGAACGCGAGCCTCTTACTTTTGAACTTCGGTATTTCCTTCACGAACTTCGCGATCACATAGTTGTTCCCGCGGACCCAGCGCATGCGCTGCTTGAGCCAGACCTTCCACTCCTGCGGTTCCTGCTCGTACGTCACCGCGTACGGAATGAATTTGATCTTGTACCCCTTCTCATAGATCCTGATGCTCAGCTCGGAGTCTTCCGTCAGCGCCTGCTCGTCCCAGCCGTTCAGCGCATGCATCAGGTGCGTCCAGACGACGAAATTCGTGCCGGGAAGCGTCGCAATGTTGTGCATTTGCCACCGGCCGGCCTGCAGGATGGACTGGAAACTCAGCGTTTCGATGTTGATGAACCGGGTCAGCAGGGTTGCATTCTTGTTCACCGTCCTGAACTTGCCGATGACAGCGCCAAGTTGCTTGTTCGAAATGAGCTGTGCGGTGAGGTAGCGCAATGCCTTCGGGTCGGGCGTGTTGTCGGCATCGTAAATCGCGATGATCTCGGAACTCACCTGCTTCAAACCCAGGTTCAGCGCCCTCGACTTTCCTTTTCCCCCTTCGCCTGGCGGCACGTTGAAGAGCACCACCCTTGCGTCCTTGTCAGCGTACGATTGGACGATCGATGCGGTCTCGTCTTTCGATCGTCCAATCGTACGCTGACAAGGA
>DATJQB010000306.1:0-11743 GCA_035506075.1 Bacteroidota bacterium
CGTCGCCATCCGACGCCTGTTCGACCACCGTGAAATCCGTCGCGCCGCGCAGAACAGACGTGAGCCCTTCCCGCACGATCGGATGATCATCGATAATCATGATGCGTATCATCGAGCGATCTCCTTGCTAGTTCGATCGTGGAATGCGCACGAGCACTTCAGTCCCCCCTTCCGGCCTGCGCCGAAAGAGGCTGCTCCCGTTGAATGGCCGCAATCGCTCCTGGATTCCCAGCAAACCGAGCGATTTGGGATTCTTGAGATCCGCGTCAGAAATTCCAATCCCGTCATCGGCGATGCTGAGTGAAATCTCATTTTCCGACTGTGCAAGTGAGATTGTTACCGTTGAGGCTTTTGCGTGGCGACCGATGTTTGTCATCGCTTCCTGGAAAATCCTGAACAATGCCGTCGCCCTGTGTTCATCAAGCCCGGGTTCGTTTTCCGGCAACTTGAGGCTGCACCGGATCCCGCTCCGTCTTCCAAACTCCTCCGCCTGCCATTCGATGGCAGCCAGCAATCCAAGGTTGTCCAGCATCCGCGGCCGCAACCGGGAAGAAATGTCCTGGACGATTGCAATCGCATTGTCAGTCAACTCTATGGCGGAGTTCAATTTTCTGCCGAGGAGTGTCTCTGGGTCGGGGGAGAGTCTTTTTGCCGCCATGAGATCCATGGTCACGGCTGAAAGTATCTGGCCAAGCTGATCGTGGACTTCCATGGAAAGAGATTTCCGTTCCTCTTCGCGAATGCTCTCCAGCCTCGCCGCCAGCGTGTGGAGCTGCTCTACGGATGCTTCAAGCGCTCGTTCCGCTTCCTTTCGGCCCGAAATATCGACAACCGTCACCGCGACGCCAGCGGCCGGATCATCAGCATTGAACGGACTCACATAGACAAACGCGTCGATGAGCGATCCATCTTTCCGCTTCAACACGCCTTCCGTTCCCTGGCCATCGCCGTACGGATGGTCATACAGCGCTTTCCCTGCCCGCACAAAATCTTCCTCACTCGGATAGAGCATGCGGGAAGACTGGCCGTTGAGCTCATCCTTTGTGTAGCCTGTGAGTTTGCAGAGCGACTCGTTCACCCGAACCATCTTCCTGTCGATCACCAGGGCAACCCCTGCACGTGTTGCGGCGAACAGCCCCTTGAGTGTGTATCCACTCTGCATCAAATTGTCTTGATTCCGCTTCTCCATGCTGTAATCACGTATGACTGTGAGAATCCGATGCCCTTTGCTCGTCTTGATGACAACAGTCCGCTGATAGTCGAATCCCCGCACGCCGGTGCCGCGGACCGCTAGTGCCGGGGAATCCGCTCCACGCGGGAGCCTTCCCCTCCGGAGGATCGAGAGAGTCTTCTTCTTCAACAGCGCGAGCACCTCCCCGGTCTTGTGCTCCTCGCTCATTATGTTCCACACAACATCCCAATAGTACTTCCCGATCACCTCCTGCCGTCTGAACCCGATGAGGGTTTCACTCGACCGATTCCATTCTGCGATCTTCCCATCTTCGTCAACGAGAAGAATAGCATCCGGTGATTCGTCGACGATCCTCCTGTAGTTCTCCTCGCTCGATCTGATCTCATCCTCGAGCCGGTAGTGCGTTGAGCGATCGGTGAAAATGAAGAGCACGCAGTGCGATCCCTGTATCTCGACAACGCGCGCCGAAAGCGCGACGATCATGGATCGCTTTCCTATCGGCGACCACGGGACGCGTTCCAGCTCGGCAACCTCGTCCCGCCTCCGGGCAAGAGCGGCCCGCATGTCGTTGAACTGCTTCCGCGTCAGGAGGCCAAGCTGCACAGCCGTCTTTCCCACGACGGCGTTCAGGGGACGCCCGAGCAATGCCAGCAGATTATCATTGGCATCAATGAGCTCGCCGTTGAGCTTGCTCAGGCAAACATACGATGGACTCTTCTCGAACAACACTTTCGAGCTCGCAGCGGATGAAGCCCCACGACCTCCTTCGGTTTGTCGATCTGCGAGATAGGTGACTTTGTGCAGGACAAGCGGACGTGATCCGACATGGATCACACCCTGCAACGTGCATTCAACCCGTTTCCCGGACGAACCCTTCAGACTGCGGATGACCACCCGGTCCTCCCGGCGCACCTTCGATAAGACAACTTGATGCTGCGCTACGAGAAGATTTTCGCTAAGGTCCTTGTTTCCGATCGAGGCAATTGATGCCCCGATGAGTTCACGCACCGATTTCCCAGCCATGCGGGCGAAGGCACGGTTTGCATCAACGATCATCCCCTTCATGTCGATCGCGACGAGGCCGTACGCTGCGTTTTTCCAAACGTGATCCCTGAGAGCGATGGCCTCGACGCTGCCTGCGCTTTTCGTGCGAGCGCCAATGGCTGGCGCAGTCCGAGTCGTGCGTTTTCTCGATTGACGCGGCTTCTGGTTTGGGAGCTTCATAGTCGTTCGTCCCGTGCATCACGATACGTCAGACCGCTACTTGAGAATCGATGAAGGCTACGCATGACGAGAGAAACTTTGCACCGGATGGCAGGCTCTGGGTCTTGTCACCCAGCCGACGGAAGGTACACCAATTTCGATGAAAAGGAAATGGACCCCAGCGTCTATTGAACGTTCCGTGTTCAAACCCGGAAATCCAATCAATCTGCATGCTGTTGCCGTGGTTGACGAGCGAGAATGGCAATTTCATACATGAAATCCCGTTCCATTCACTGAAAATGCGATCGGGATTCAGAAGAAGATGGATGGAGCCGGTGTGGCTTTCATCTTCGGGAACAGGGAGTGCAAACAGCGACGTATGCGTTTTCCGGAAGGATAAGTCACATGCGAAAGCGCAGGAACCAGAAGTGATCCGGTTGATGGCATGCGATGCGGCGGATTAATCGGACGAGGCACCGGGAACACTCTTCCGTCGGTCCAGAAGCGATCGGGTGATGACGAGAAGTTCGTCCAGCTTGTAGGGTTTCATGAGGATCTGATCGACTCCGATCGATGTAAGCGCTTCCCGGTGATCCGGATCCACAAATCCGCTTACAAGCACGATGGGAATCTCCGGACGAATGCGCTTGATCCGGGTGCACAACTCCTCCCCCGCGACTTTAGGAAGCCCGCGATCGGTGATCACAAGTGCGATATCCGATTCGTAGTGACGGTACACTGTCATCCCTTCTTCCCCATCGGGCGCCGTAACAACTGCATAGCCTTTTGAAATCAGCGCCTCGCTCACGAGTTCTCTCGTCATCAGTTCATCTTCGACAAGGAGAATCGTCTCTGTCCCGCCCGGGATCAGCTCAAACTGCGACTCCGCGTCCCTCCTCGTATCGACGACCTGTTCGATGGCGGGAAGATACAGGGTCATCGTCGTCCCCATGCCGGGGAGGCTTTCCACATCGATGTACCCTGCGTGACTTTCCATGATTCCATGGACGACAGCCAGACCAAGTCCGGTTCCCTTTCCCGCCTCCTTCGTTGTGAAAAAGGGATCAAAGATCCGTTTCTGGGTTTCCTCATCCATGCCCATGCCGGTATCGGAAATAGAGATTTTGACAAAGCGCTTTGCAGCTGCGTGCGGAAATTTTGTTCTCACAACGTCGCCCGCCACAGCATCGGTGGCAATGACGAGCTTCCCGCCGGAAGTCATTGCGTCGCGTGCGTTCACGCTGAGGTTAACGAACACCTGGTGAAGCTGGTTCAGATCTCCGTTGACCGAGGGAAGATCGGGGACGAGCTGGAGTCGTACTTCAATCGATTTCGGGAAGGTCGCTTCAAGAAGAACAGCGACCTCCTGGATGAGGGTGTTGACAACGACAGAGCGTTGTTCGAGTTTCGTTCGACGCGCGTACATCAGGAGCTGCTTGACGAGCTGCGCACCACGGTCCGTCGCCCGTTCGATTGCATCGAGACGCTTCGACAGTTTGTCCGTGTTGCCCCTGTTGCTCACGATCAGGCTGATGTTGCCCATGACGATATTGAGGATATTGTTGAAATCGTGGGCAATGCCGGAGGCGAGTGTGCCGATCGATTCGAGTTTCTGCGACTGGATCAGCTGGGCTTCCAGTTTCTTCCGGGCTGCTTCCTCCTGATGTCGTTGCGAGATATCGCGTACGACATAGACCATGCCAAACGGTGCGCCCCCGCTGTCGCGAAGCACGTCGCCGTTGACTTCACAATCGATCTCCGTCCCGTCCGCGAACCTCATACGGTATTCCCTCAGCCCTGTCCGATTGTCCTTCATCGAGTGCATCAGCGTCGCGGCCCGTTCCCGTTGTTCGGGGATCACAAATGAGAGGACGTTCTTGCCGAGCACATTTTCCTTCGGCACGAAGCCGAGCGCGGGGAAGTTCGTCTCATTGATGAACAGGATGTTGCCATCCAGATCCGTTCGCAGGATGACGTCGGGGACGGCCGACACAAGACCGCGATGCAGCTCTTCGCTCTCGCGCAGCTGGAGTTCCGAATTGACGCGTGCCGTTACGTCGCGGTAGGTAAGAACAATTCCGTTAATAGGAGGCGACTCGAGCAGGTTGTTCGCGACGGTCTCGACGTAGATCCAGGTCCCGTCGGCCTTCCTGACTCGGAAGAGCGTGGGAGCGCCGCTGTTGGTTTTCTTCATCACCTTGCCCAGTTGCACGGTCACGGCTCCGAGGTCTTGGGGGTGAACGATCGAGAGCACATCCATGCCTTGAAATTCCCGCATGGTGTAACCGAGGATGCGTTCCACCGACGGTGTGACGTACTGGACCTTCATGTCGCTGTTGTGAACCGAAATAACATCCCACGACTGCTGAACCAGCGAACGGAAACGCTCGCCGCTGTCCCGCAGCGCGATCTCGATCTGCTTGCGTTCCGTGATATCCTGCACGATCGAACCCAGGCGGAATCCATGCTCGAGCTGGATGACGAACGGCGTCTGTTGAATTGTCTTCCGGGTTCCGTCCGGCCGCACGATCTCAACCTCGAACACCTTCTGTTGAAGATCCAACACCCCGGTGCGAAGTGATTCAAGAACAAAGTGCTGAAAGTACTCGTAACGCTCGCGCGTCCTCCGCTCAGGGAGAAGGAACCTGTGTACAACCTCCCAGTACGGCAGGCCGATGATCTCGTCGCCGCAAACCCCCGAGATCTTCTCCATCGAGGCGTTCCACTCGACGATATTCCCCGACTCATCCACAAGCACAAATCCTTCGGCGAACTGCTGGATGATCGTCCTGTACTTCTGTTCGCTTTCCTTGAGCGCGCGCTCAGACTGGGAACGCCCCGTGACGTCACGCACCAACGCCTGGACCATGCGCTCCCCGGAAAGTTCCATCCGGCTGAACGACACCTCCGCCTCGAACTCGGAACCGTTCTTCCGGACGTGTTTCCACAAGAACGTCTGCGGAATTCCGTACTCCGCCATCAGGAGATAATCGTGTGCTTTCTCCTTCGACATGAACCCGTCGGACTGTAGAATCGGACTGAAATCCCACGGAAAGGAACCGATGAGTTCTTCGCGCCTTGTGCATCCGAACATCGAGATCGCCCTGGAGTTGCAGTCGACATACCGTTCGTTACTTATGATGAAAATGGCGTCGCTTGCCCCTTCAAACAGTGTCCTGTAGCGCCGGGCCGATTCTCCCAGCTGCTCGGCCTGCTTCCGCAACTCACGCTCATCGTTTCTGACCCGGATGAGGCTGCTCAGGAGGCTGTCGGAAAGCAGCCGCACCGTCACGGTTGTCACTGCGAGGATCACGACGAGGTCGACAATATCCGAGGTCCCCGTGATCAATCCCATTCCGCCGCGAATTCTGCCCGATATCTCCAGCCAGCCGACACCAGCCACCGACAGGAGCGCCATGACTGTAAACACGAAGAAATAGCGCCTATTCAGCACAAGCCCGGCAATGATAAGAACGGCGGGATATGCTACACTGACAACGTCATGAATCCCCTCGCTCTTGAATTGCAGGTAATTCACGAAGATCAGGAGAGTCCACGCGACGAGACTCCCCGACCACTTCAGCTTTCCGAGGCGGAGAAAGATGATTGCAAGGAGAACGAAGGCAAGCACGATCAGCAGCGGGACCAGGATGCCCAGCTCTCCCGCGACGACGTGATATACGGTGACGAGAAGGATCCCGGCCAGGGCTGCAAGCGTGATTGCATGCTGAACGCGTGCTATGCGATCCTGTTCATCCTCCGGAAACCTGGGGGGTGTCAAAAAGCTCTTCATACTTCTTCAAAACCTTGTGTCAACAATTGATTGTGCATCGTCGTGTCATGCTTCCTGGGTGGGAAGTGCCATCGCTGGAGGATTCAGTGATCCTGGGGAGCGCGTCTCCCGCGCTGCCGGCGCACGAAGCATGGATGGGACCAGCGTGGAGGAAGAGACGCCCAAAACCCCTCAGCGGACGTCTCTCCGCCCGTCCACATTTCCCGGCTTACTTGTCGGGGTCTGTTCCGTTCACGATCCAGGCTTCCGCGACCTTTTCCCAATTCCCTTCCTTTGATCCGTCGATGTAGCGTTCCCACTGGTAAATCCCGCTGTCCTGAGCCAGCCGACGGAACTGGAGTGCGATAATAGAATTTGCGAGCGCAACCGCGGATCGCTGCATCCCTTTTGCCTTGAATTCCTTCTGTCCCTCGACCATCACTGCCTGGACTTCCGGCTTCAGCGGTCTGAGCGTGCGCATGTCCACAAGCACACCGAACTTCCCACTTTGACCTGCGAGCGATTTCTTGGATTCGTCGGCCCATCGCTTCATCTCATCGATCTCAATGGTGTCGGCGAAGATCAGCTTGAAGCCGAACGGTTTCTTCTCAATCTTATACATTGGCCCTCCCTTTTGATCTGTGATCTTTGTTCCGATTCTCCCGTGCCGGCGACATAAGCACGGCACGATTCCTGTGCAACTACGCTCCGTGCTCCACCAACGACCCGTTCGCCTTGACAGCAACTGAGGAGCGATGAATGCTTGAGTTTTGTTGGAGCGACGAAAAACCTTTTGTTGAGGCTTGGGCCGACGATCCCTGGAACCGATTGAGCTTCTTCTGAAGCCCGTCGGTCAGACGGTTCAGATCTTCAGCGGCCCGTGCAATCTGCTGCGTTCCTGTGGCCGTTTCCCCTGTGACCGCGCTGATCGCCGAGACGTTTTTGCTGATCTGCTCGCTGGCGCTGGATTGTTCCTCGCTTGCTGCCGCGATCTGCGTCACCATGGTTGTAAGCTCCTGGGAGAGGTTCACAATGCTGGTGAGCGATGTTCCCGCCTTGTCGGCCAGCGAAATTCCCTTATCCACACGAACTGTCCCTTCTTCGATCGCACCCACGGCCCAGCTTGTGTCTTCCTGGATCTTTCTGATCATCCCCGCGATTTCCTTTGTCGCCTTCGTGGTGCGCTCCGCCAACTTCCGCACTTCATCTGCAACGACAGCGAAACCGCGCCCCTGTTCACCGGCCCTCGCCGCTTCGATTGCGGCGTTCAGGGCAAGGAGATTTGTCTGATCCGCAATGTCGTCGATGACAGTGATAATCTCGCCGATCTGCTCGCTCGATTTGCCAAGTTGCTGGATTGTGCCCGAGACAATCTTGACAGTCTCGGCGATTTCTTTCATGCTTGCGACGGTATCTGTCACTATTTGCTCCCCTTCAGTGGCAGTTGCCTTGGCATCCTTGGCCTTCCCAGCCGTCGTGCTGGCGATGCGCGAATTGTCAATAATGGTCTTCGCCATCTGCTCGACCGCGCCGGCGACCTCGCTCGACTGGGCTGTTTGTTCCTGCGCGCCCGCCGCCATTTCCTCGGTGCTTGACGAGATTTGCGAACTCGCGCTTGCCACCGCGGCTGTTGACTCTGCAACGTCGCGAACCATCTGCCCTACATTCTCGATCGCTGCATTGAACCCTCCGCAGAGTTGTCCGATCTCATCTTCCCGATCCACAGCGAGCCGCACGTCCAATTCGCCTTCTGCGAACCTGTTCATCTCTTTCAGCAGCATTCGTATCTTCCCAATTACCTGTCCTGTCACTCTGAAGATGATGAACAATCCGGCTGCAGCGAGACCCAGCAAAATCAGGAGCGACCAGAGAAGCTTGCTGTAGACCTCGGACTTCGCCGCCTCGATGGAATAGACGAGGACGATGTTGCCAAGATTTTTCCCCTTGTATTGCGAGGGAGAAGAGATCGTCATGAGATTGTTCTCGATTGTCGACTCATGCCGGCTCAGAACCGCTTTCGTGTCGATTGCCAGCTTGCGGGGATTGTATTCCGTAATGGGAGTGTCCTGCTCATCAAGGATCAGCACACACACGACATTGGAATCTTTCTTTGCCCACTGAAACGCTGTCTGCACAAGATCGAAATTCCCCTCACCGAGCCCGGCACCGACGGAGAATGCCAGCATCTCACTCAGCGTCTTCACCTGCTGCTCCGCTCGGGAAATGCTCATCGAGTTCTGTTGAGAGGGAAAATAGATAGAGACAAACAGCACAACAGCCAAAAACGCCGCGGCTCCGGCTCCGAGAAGCTTTGCCTGCAGCGATCGTCGAAACATTGTAACCAGCCTCATAGTGTCTCCAGTCTCGTGATGCGACTTCGTCAAAGGCTGGAATGGACGGCGTTGCATCCACTGCGGCAAGCCTTCCATTCCGCCCGTGACTTTTGGGGGAGAGGGGGATCTCCCGTTGATCTAGTTGATTGTTGCTAGAATCTTGACGTCTCCGGATGCCTTCGATGCCGCAACGTAGCCGATTGCTCCCGGGGTTGATGCGACCTTCTGGACAACCTCATCATCGGATCCGACGATTGTTGGCGCCTTGCCTTCTCCTGAAAGCTGGATACGCATCCAGATCTTCTTGAGCTCAATCGGCGACTTGCCGATGAATTCATAGAACTTTGTGCGTGTTGCACCTTCCGTCTTCTGATCGAATACCACGACAGGTGAACCGTCTTTCCATTCCTTCGTGGAGAGAGAAAAAATGTCCGCTGCGGCCGAGGCGCTGATGGCAGACACCGATACTCCCTTGTGCGCTATCACTGCAACCTGCGCGTTCAGTTGAGGTACCGCCAACATCACTGCGAATGCTAAACCGAGTAGTTTCTTCATGGTCTGATCTCCATTCCTTGGGTAGAGTGATCGTTAGAAAAACACACTGACAGCGGCCGAGTAACGATCGAGTATGAAGTTTGCCACATTCAGATCGACCATCTTGTACCTTCCATACTGTGCCTTGATGATAACGGAGTTGGAAGCACGGTAACCGCCGCCGATGCCATAGTTGTTCATGCCGGAATGGAATACCATGTTGAACTTATCCTGGATCTTGCCATAGGTCGTGAACGCATACCACTGCTCACTGAAATCATACGAGACGGCCCCATAGTAGAACAGCTTGCTGAGATCGTCATACAACCTTCCACCCGTCCACAGCGGGAGCACTTGCAGGATCGCTTTCTGACCATCCGTGAGCACATGCGATACGCTGATGACTTCACCTTCGAACGAGAACCCTGCAACCTGGTAGGAAGCATCCGCGCCAAAACGAATGCGGACGACGGAACCCAGGAGCGACGCCGCAGCGTAAATCGGTGTTGCGCCCTGGAAGAACGCCGGAAGACTCGTCGGCGCACCCGGATTCGTCCGGTCATAGGTCCCCGACACACCCAGCTTCAGCTCGCCGGTACGGATGCCAATGCGTCCGCCGATCGATTTGAACGTCGAGGAATCATCTCCGCTGACCGTTCCATTTTTTCCAAGCGTCGTGATGAAATCACTGTTCCCCAACGACAGAGCGTAGTCAAGTTTCACAGAGCCGGCAGGCACTGCTCCGTAGATCTGCACAAAGGAACGCTCGGGAATGAAGTTGGACGCAGTGACGAGACTCGCAATCGGAGATTCGTAGACAAGCGGCCGCATGATGTACGGCAGCAGCGGGGTTTTCGTTTTGATGTCGTTCAGATTGTTGAACGTCGGCACGAGCAATCCGGCCTTGATGTTGAACGCATCGCTCGAACGATAACGCACCCACGCCTCCTCAACGTTGAATGTCCCCCACCCCATGGCCGAATTGAAGTTGCTCGTAAACTGGAGGTTGATGAACGAATTGAACACCGGAGTCAAGTCCTTCGCCATCAGCAGGTTCATTTGCTGAAGGCTGAATGTGTTGTAGGATGCCGAGGGGTCCCCAGTGACTTTGGACTGGTCGAACTGGCCCTGGTAATAGCCGAAGATCTGAAGTCCACCTTCGGATTGTGCGAGCGCGAATGCTGGCACGAGAAGAAGACACATCAGACATACGAGCAAATTGTGCTTCATCGAAGTACTCCCTGAATGATTATTGAATTGATTGAAGAGGTTTCTGAATCTCTGCGGACGGCAGCCACGGAGGGTGGACACCGCCCATCGTACTCTTGTTGTGCATTTGCAGCTGCATCCGTATCCGTTGCAGACAGCCCGCTACGCGAGCGACGGGGCCTGCGGGTTTTTCGCTCCCCACTCCAGAATGACTGTCACAAGGTTCTCCAGCTCGACGGGCATCTGAAAGAAATAGTCCGCCCCTTCCCGCATGCACTGACGATGATACTGTGCAAATGGAGACGTCGCAGTCGCTATGACGAGCAGCGGCCAGTTGAACGACCTGGTTCTTCGGAGCAGTTCCATCCCGGCCCCTCCGCCCAACTGTGCGTCAAGAACCACAACATCAGGTTTCAACTCAGCGATGAGCTTTGAGGCTTCGGCAGATTCACCTCCGCCATCCACCACCGTCAGGCCGCGGATTTCCGAAAGCCGGTCACTGATGCGTGTCCCAACGTGCGAAGAACCGTGTAAAATGAGTGCTGTCATTCCGAGGGCGAGTCCTGGATGATTCATCCAGTAATAATTTCGACATCCGGAGCCCGGAATTACATCGCAGGGAGTGCGAAATCCAGATCGCAGAAAATACTAGGTGGTACCACGTAGTGGGAAATGACCAGGAAAGAGGGGAATTTTGATGAGAATGAGGGATTGATGCGAAACCAGGATGCTTTGCAGGACCTTACTGATCCGCCAGGCCATGGTCCACGGCATAGCGGATCAGCTGGGCGGTCGTCTCCATTCTCATCTTCTCGAGGATGTGCGACCGGTGAGTATTGATCGTAGAGAGGCTGAGGGAGAGCACGTCGGCGATTTGTGAAACCGTTTTTCCCTGTCCGAACAAGCAGAGGACCTGGAACTCCCGGTCGGTAAGTTCCTCATGCGGGAGCCGGTCTGATGCAGCCCCGACATCCTCCGCGAGGAGCTGTGCAATTTCCGCGCTGACGTACTTGCGCCCCTGGGAAACCCGACGAATGGCGATCACGAGCTCTTCCGGCGCACTGTCTTTCGTGAGATACCCCCGCGCCCCGCTGCCGAGGCAGCGGACGGCGTACTGCTTCTCCGAATAAGTGCTCAATACGAGAACTCGTGTGTCCGGCAACTCAGCATGCATCTGCCTCAGGACTTCATACCCGTTCTTTCCGGGAAGAGATATGTCCAGAAGCACGAGGTCGGGCTTGCAGGTTCGGACCTTCGTCATCGCCTCATCCGCGTTGCGTGCTTCTTCGATCACCCTGATATCAGGTGTTTTCGCAAGTTCAGCCCTAACGCCCTGGCGGACGATGGGGTGATCGTCGACAATCATCACGCGGATCATGTGCGGTCCTCCACGGTTTATTTTCTCGGCAATCTCACTTTGACTTCAGTCCCTCCTGTTTCCCGCCGCTGAATAGTACAGGTGCCTTTGAAGGGGTGCAAACGTTCGCGTATTCCAAGCAA
>DATJQB010000307.1:0-3346 GCA_035506075.1 Bacteroidota bacterium
ATGTGAAGGAGAACGTCAGTGCAACGAGAATGCAGCAACGCAGAATGGGTCTCATCGGGCCGCCTCCGTCGAAGGGGATGGCGGGGTTCGTTTCCGCTTGAGACTCGCAGAGATTCGCTCGAGTAGTCGAGGGAAGGCGAATTTCAGCCGGTCGATCCAAATGTACACGATCGGCACGATCACCAGAGTAAGGAACATGGAACTCGTCAGGCCACCGATCAACGCCCACGCGAGGCCGTTCTTCCATTCCGACCCCGCCCCTTTTGCCAGCGCGATTGGAAGCATGCCGAACACCATGGCAAGAGTCGTCATGAAGATCGGCCGTATTCGCATGGTGCCGGCATCGACGAGGGAGTCTTCCGTTGACAGGCCCCGTCTCCTATTGTCGTTGGTCCGATCAACCAGGAGAATTGCGTTCTTGGCGACCAGCCCGACCATCATGATGATACCGAGACTCGAAAAGATACTGAGCGCATTCCCGGTGAGTGCCAGGGCCACCATCGCACCGATGAGCGCAAGGGGAATTGAAAACAACACAACGAAGGGATAGACAAAAGAATCGTACAACGCGACCATGATCAGGTAGACGAACATGATGCTTGCAATCAACGCCATCCCGAGCTGGCCGAAGCTCTCTCCGCGGTTCTTTTCATCGCCGATAAAGTCCACGGATGTCCCCTCGCTTCGCTGCGGGCCGAGGATCTTCATGAATTCAGCATTCACATTCCCGAGCGGTTTCGTATTGTCGACGTAGCCCGTCACGGTGACCGAAGACACCTTATTGAACCGTTCGAGCTTTGTGGGGCCCGATGCCGGATAGATTTCGGCAAATTGCTGGAGTTCGACCTGCCTCCCCTGCGGCGAGATGAACGAGAGCCGTGCAACATCGTCGGGATTTGACCGGTCGAACTTGTCCAGGATGATCCTTATCGGATATTCCTTCTGCCCTTCTCGGAACTTTGATTCATCATCCCCGGTCAACGCCACGCGCAGCGTCGTCCCGACGTCATACACCGTCAGACCGAAAGCCGCCATCTTCTGCCTGTCCACCTCAACGCGAGTTTCGGGGTTGCTTTGCTCATAGGAGAACTTGATATCCGTGACGGTCGACGTTGTTCGCATCGCCGCAGCAACGCGCTGCATCATGGCATAGAGTGAATCGGGATTGCTGCCACGCACCATCACCGCGATGCCGATGCCCGCCTGCTCGCCTGTGATCGCGATCTGATCGATGTACACCTTCACGCCGGGGATCAGACGCGCTTTCTCCTTGATGTCGTTCGCAACTTGATCCGTGGTGCGCCGCCGGGCGTCGCGATCGACAAGGGCCACGTAGATCGACGCGACGTTGCTCGTCGCAACATTGCGTGCGCCCAGGCCCACCGTGGACATCACCTTCTGCGTTTCCGGCATGCCGCCGACAATATGCTCGACCTGCTGGGCAATGCGGCTGGTGTGCTCCAGCGTGGCTCCGGGCGCAACTTCGAGGTTGATGATGAACTCTCCCCGGTCGGAGGCCTTGATGAATTCCGATCCCACGAGACCGAGCGCCGGCAGAGCCAGCGCGAGCACGAAGAGAAGGACCGCAAGTGCGAAGACTTTTTTCCGATTGCTCATGCAGTACTTCAGCAACACCAGATACCACCGGACCAGAGAATGGAAACCGCGCTCGAACTGTGCAGCGATCCATCCCGCCGCAGAACGGGACGAGAGTTGCTCGAGCTTCGAAAACCGGGACGCGAGCATCGGCGTCAGCGTGAATGAGACGAAGAGGCTCATCAGGGTGGAGACAACTACGACGACGGCGAACTCCCGCATAATGTCGCCGACCAGGCCGACGATGAGCGTGAGCGGCACGAAGACGACGACGTCCACCAGCGTGATCGACAATGCCGCGAAGCCGATCTCGTTCCTCCCGTTCAACGCCGCGTCCCGTCGCGGTTCTCCGCGCTCAAGATGATGATAGATGTTCTCCAGCACCACAATCGAATCATCTACAAGAATGCCGATGACCAACGAGAGGGCAAGCAACGTCATCAGATTCAACGAGTAACCGAGCGCCCACATGGCCATGGTGGACACGATGAGCGAGGCGGGAATGGCAATCAGCACGATGATCGAATTCCTGATGCTGTGCAGGAAGAGGAACATGACCGCGGCGACCAGCAGGATCGCCATGAGGAGATCTTCCTTCACGGCGTTGGCCGCTTCGATCGTGAAGAGCGAGGCGTCCGAGACGATCTCGAACTTCAGGTTTCTTCTCCGGTGGGTCTGTTCAAGTTCGTGGATCGCCGCTTTGACGCGCGAACAGACTTCCACCGCGTTTGCATCGGTCTGCTTAATGATATTAATGCCGATGGACGACTTGCCGTTGAGCCGGGAGATGGTGGTGTAGTCTTTCAACCCATCCTCGATTTCCGCGATATCTCCAAGACGGATATCCCCTCCCTCCCGCGAGCGCGCGACGACGAGACTGCGCATATCGCCGATGGAAGAGAACTTTCCGGAGATGCGGACCACGGATTGCGTTTCCTGCCCTTTCACCGCACCCGTTGGAAAGTCGAGATTCGACGCCCGGATGAATTGCGTAACCTGCGCAATGGACAACCCGTAGGCCCGTACCTTCTGTCCGTCCAGATTGATGCGGATCTCCCGGATGTCGCCGCCGACCAGATTGATTTGCCCGACCCCTTCAATCTTGCCGAAGGCCGGTTCAATCTCGTCTTTCAGAAACTGATAGAACTCCCGCGAAGGCATGTCGCTCGAGACGCCCGCCTTCAACACCGGGACTTCATCGAAGGAAAACTTCTGGATCACCGGCGTGCGAATGTCGCGCGGAAGATTGAGGAGGATGCCGTTGACTTTGCGCTGGACTTCCTGCAACGATTGGTCGACGTCCGCGGAGTATGCGTACTCGAGGCTGATGACCGACAGGCCTTCATACGAATAGCTGTAGATGTTCGAGAGCTTCTCGACGGAGGCAACAGCGTCCTCGATCGGCTTGGTCACGCTGTTCTCCACTTCGGACGGCGAGGCGCCGGGATACACGGTGGAGATGACCACCCAGGGAGGTGCGACCTTCGGGAGCAGTTCATAGCGAAGCTGCAGGTACCCGAAGACGCCGAGGAGCCCCAGGGCGAGGAAGATCACAATGACCAGGGTCGGCCGCTTGATGGCAATTTCTGTGAGAGTCATGATCTGTCTTCGGAATGGAGGATCGGATTATTGCTGAACGCTGACGACCTGGATGTGTGCCTGATCGACCAGGTTGTTCTGGCCGCTCACCACGACCGTGTCTCCTTCGGCAATGCCGGAAGCCACTTCAAAGAGGTCGGTGGACTGTCGG
>DATJQB010000308.1:0-5391 GCA_035506075.1 Bacteroidota bacterium
GATCCCTCCCCCCTATCATGATCGGTCTTTTCAAAATATTCGATGCTCACGTTCATTTCTACTCGAACGCGTACTTCCGCTTTCTCGTTCGTCAGAAGCTGAACAGGTTGGATTTCAACGCCGAGCTGAAGACAATCGCGACGAAAGGACGGATTGAAATCCCGGGGGAGGATCCAGTCATCCTGGCGAAGCGCTGGATCGAAATTATCGACAAGTGGAAGATCGAGCGACTGATGCTCTTCAGCAGTATCCCGGGTGATGAGGATTCGGTGGTCAAGGCGGTGCAGGCATTTCCGACACGCTTCACAGGCATCTTTTCGGTCGATCCGAATTCAAACCTCCTGATGCAGAACGCCGAGAAGCGGATCAAGCAAGACAAGCTCCGCGGTATCCTGATCACTCCATCCCTGTATCATCTCAGTATCGCCGACGCGTGGCTCGATCCCCTGTTTCAGCTTTGCCAGGATTCCAAGGCTCTCGTGTTTGCGCAATTTGGGAAGGTGACGATCAAGCCGCGTGAGTACGCCGGGATGCAGACAGTCCTCAACGATGAGTACTCGAACCCGAAAGATCTCATTCCGGTAGCCAAGAAATACAGCGGCATCAGGTTCATCATTCCCCATTTCGGCGGCGGGAAGCTCGAAGAGACACTTGCGGTGGGCAAGGAGTGTCCAAACGTGTACGTCGACAGCGCGGGTTCGAATTCATGGATGGCCGATCACCCGCTGAAACCCGACCTGAGAACGGTATTTCAAAAAACGCTGGCAGTCTACGGCCCGGGCAGGATTTTGTTCGGGTCCGCCTCCGGCATGTTTCCCCGGGGATACCGCTACGACATTGTGGATAATCAAACGAAGCTCATACAGGAGATGCGCGTGCCGCTGGGAGACGGGAAGAAGCTCTTTTACGAAAACGCCGCATCGCTTGTCGATCTGTGATCACCGCCGAACACTCTTCCCCACCATCACCGTCTCCCCTCTTGCTCTTCGCTCCTCAATCACTCTCACCGATCTCAGCAACGACACGGCATGGCAATCCCGTAGCACCCTTGAGCTTCAGAGGAAACGTGCGAACGATGAATGGCCTACCACGCGTCGCCATGAGCAGTGATCCAAGATTCACGAGATTCTCCACGACGAACACTCCGTTGTCGGCACAATACTGATCCATCGGCTTGTGTTCAACGCCTCTGCGAATTCCTGCTGCGTCCAATCCTATCATTTTCACCCTTCGGACGACGAGCAGCTCCACAACGTCTGGCGATAGCTGCGTATGCTGTCTGGCGTACTCCTCGGTGCCGTACTGGAATCTCCCGATCGAATCCGTGAAGAACAACACGCAGCTTCCCTGCCGGACGCTGTTTTGGTCAATATCTTCAACCTTGACGTCCCCTTGCCGGAGATGACTTACGTCGAAGATCACGCCCGGGAGCGAGAGGTAGTCGAGCGGAAATTCCTTCTCCATCGTATCCAGGTGCGTACCAAGATGGCCGCATGCGGCAATCGTTCCTTGCTGAACCGCCGCGGACCATCGATGCTCGTCGAGTTCGAGTGTAAGATCAATTTGGTTCATGCGAAGCAATGTGATTGAGTACGTGTACTGCGGCGAGAGTAGTTCAGGTCATCGTTCTTCATCGGCGGGGCCAACGCTCGTCAGTTCCCCAAACCTCCAAAGGCCGTAGCTGAACACGAAGAGGATCAAGAAGAGCAGGAGAAACCAGAGCAGCACCGATGGCGGACCACCGGCGGAGCGCACGAGAGCGGGATATGTTACCGCGAACATGCCGAGCAGGAGCACGCTCGGGACGAGGAATCCCCAAAGTGCTTTTTGAAACCGCACCACGCGGAGCAAACGGCCGCAGCTTTGACATCGCAGATACCCCTGGACCGATTGCGCTACCGTTACTCCCTGGAGCGAAAGAACAAACCTGCGAAACGACGAGGCTTCCTCGTGGCAACCCGGGCACGTCATTCGTTCAATCTCCGAGATCTATTATTACAGTTCTTCAGCGACATCCTCGCGATCAACCCGAACGGGGACGAGTCAGTACTGCCGAGTGACTGAAGAGAACGGCCGGGCCGTTGCGGGAGACAAATCCGCTCTGCCCGGCAATGTGAATCGTCTGCTCGAACTCGTTCTTCGAGACATGGAACAATCTCGGTTCAATCAGAAGAAATGTCCCGTTCTCCTTAAGGATTGCGGCAAGTTGATTGAAGAACGCCCTCTTGTTCGGCACCTCGTGCACCATGTAGAACGCGAGGATAAAATCCACGGGCTCGGTGACGTTGACGTTATCGTTCCTGCATTGTACGAATCTAATTCGCTTGCCCAATTCCGTCCCACCAACTTTCGCCCTGACCTTCTGAAGCATCCCCTCCTGGAGGTCCGCCGCGATCACCGATCCCTCCGTACCGACAAGATCGGCAAGATCCACAGTAAAGAATCCCGGACCGCAGCCAACATCGAGCACTGTCATCCCTTGCTTCACAAATGGAGAAAGGATGTGGCGCGGGTTTTGCAACCAACGGCGAATTCTGTTATCGAGTGAGTTCGATAACTCAACGGGACACACCCTATTTCTGTCGTCTGCCATATTCCTCCCTGGAATGAGAACGCAGCTGCCAGCTGATGATCGTTTCTCGGACCCCGAGCAACATCCCCGGCACTGTTATAGCGGGACGTACGTCAACACAATGACGCCGCTGGTGAACGCCTTCGACGCCGTCAGCTTCAAATCGATTTTCTTTGTCAGCCCCTGGAACAGCGGCACACCGTATCCGAGAGCGATTGGATCGATCATGAGCTGATACTCATCGATGATCCCTTGCTCTGTACATAGTGTGACGATGCTGCCACTGCCGAGAATGGTCATGTCCTTTCCAGGCTGCTGCTTCAACGTTCTTATTTGATCGACGATGTTGCCACTCATGATCCTGGTGTTCTTCCATTCTGCATGGTTCAGCGTGTTGGAGAAGACGATTTTCTCCGCATTGTTCATACTCTCTGCAACGTCGGGATCATTGTCGAGCGCCAGCTGCGAAGGCCAATACGCTGCCATGAGCTCGTACGTTCTGCGACCGAAGAGAAGAATGCTCTCCGACTGAGCGCCTTTCCGGGCGTACTGATGCTCCTCCACGCCGTGTCTATGCCAGCTGATATCTTCGTTCGGCCCTTTGAAGAATCCATTCAGCGATAGGAAGTTAAACGTGCGGAGTGTCCTCATTGATTTCCCGAATATGCATTTACCTGCGGGCATTTGTACACCCGGTTTCTGGCCGTGCATGGCTTGAACGGTCAGGTTTCCTGATCGTCGCTCATTCCGCGGCTGCTTTTCGCTTCATCCCTTCCTTAAATGCCTTCGCGACAATCTTCTTCAGCACTGCGATGTCGACGTCGTCGAGAGATTTCAGATAAAGACATCCTTTGCCGGTTGTGTGTTTGCCAAGAACGGCCAGTTCCTTCTCAATCAAGCTCAGCCCGCCAGCCAGATAGAGAGCGATGTTCTGTTTGCGCGGAGCGAAACCGATGATGATCGTATCTCCTTCCCTGCCGCTTTCATAAACGTAATGATACGTTCCAAAACCAATGATAGCGCTGCCCCACATGGTGGGTTCACAGTTCGACACGCTCTGCATCAGTTCAACGAGGCCGAAGCAATCAGCGCGGAGTTTTTTGTCGGAGATTTTGTTGAGAAATGCAGTGACCTTGATTGTTGTCGGCTTCGTCTTGTTTTCTGCCATTGGAGGTTCCCTTTCTTTCACATGGTGGCTGGATTTGACGGTAGGTCAAAGAATTCAACACCATTCTTCCCCGAGACATTCCTGCCGGGCCCGGGAAGCCATCTGAGCGTGCAATTGCATTCCCCTTCATCGAATCGCACCATCATGACCTCAGCCAGGCGAGAGCTTCCTCCTTGGAACGGAACACCTCCGTCGCAAGACCCTCGGTGTCACTGGCTGCAGTGCCCATACGCATCAGCCCAAACGGAAGGTCATGAGGAGCATAGAACGCGACACGCTGTCCGAGTCGGTGCTTCACACTTGCCAGGAAGCGAGCCATTTCCTTGACGTCCGCAGACGAGCGGTGAAAGATTCCTACGGAAGAGCTGAAATCAAACAACACAAGCGGCTTATCGGGAAGTGTCGTGTCGTCCAGAGCGGTGTGAATAAGCTGGCGGAGATCTTCCTTCGAGTACTCGCCGGCCAACTCAAGGATGAGAATGTTTGACTGAATTCGATATCTGATAGGCATGCCGTCACGTCCTCCCTGGATATGACAACAACTTCAAACGACAACTCACCTCTTTGTCCGTTGGTGCAGAGAAATCCTGGGAAGCGTTCGCGATTTGTTTTCCCGATGTATTCTCTTCCATTGCCAGAGACCAGAAATTGCGTCGGGACGCAACGGAATTCCCAGCTGCCTCGCTGCAAGGACAATCTGACCCCGATGATGTGCCTCGTGTGCGACAAGGTACGCCATGAAGTGCGGAGCATCCGAAGGGACATTCATCCATGGACCGATGATTTTCAGGTTCCCCCGATGACGTGCACCAATCGCAAGGAGAGCTGCGATCGCTCGATCGCTTTGCCTGAGCGCCGCGAGGACTCCCCGCCGCGTCACGTGCAGCCGATCAACGCTGCCGGGCGGTTTGATTCCATAATTTCTTCCAATCATTTTCACCCACATACATCGTGCATTGTGTATGTGGCCCGCAAGCATACGAACCGTTTTCCTGGGCATACCGGGAATTCGCTGCTCCCACAAATCGGACGGGAGGTTCTCAATGAAGAACTCAGTCACGCGGCTGCTCGTGCGCCACACCGTTACAACGTAGTCGTATGCGTCATGATCTTTTGTGGTGTCGGCGAACGTTTCGTATAACCTCTTGGAGGTAACAGGGCTCATTGCGTTTTGCGTTCAGACAAGGGCAGGTGCCAAAAGTTGAGAAATCTTCATGAAGAATTCCAGAAGTCTGCGAGCGTGCGAAGCCCGAACGCTTTCAGTTCGTTGCTTTCGACGTCATAATGATGATTTTGTAGGTCTTTCCCTTCCTGTTGCGCATTGCCACAAGCCGGAATTCGGGGCCGGTACAAGCGTTGCCGACTCTTCAACGGCCTTGTTTTCTTAGCACAACATGCGACGCCAGCGTTGTATTCACGTGTTCCACGACCTGATAGCCAAGTGCGGGCAGATTAATATTGGAGAACAAATTCTCCCCAGCTCCAAGAACGACCGGACTAACGGCGAGATGAATTTCATCGACAAGTCCGGCGCGCAGATACTGTTGGATTGTCGCAACACCACCGCCAAGTCGCACGTCGAGCGGGCCAGCAGCCGCCTTTGCTCGCTCCAACGCTTCCTTTATTCCGCCGGTAACGAAGTGAAACGTTG
>DATJQB010000309.1:0-10882 GCA_035506075.1 Bacteroidota bacterium
CATTTTTGATGAGATGGTCAAACTTCTCGGTGAATCAAGGGCGGAGATCAAGACGTCGCAGACTCCGCCGACCGTGGTTCTCATCGCAGGCCTTCAAGGCTCGGGGAAAACCACGTTCTCTGCGAAGCTGGCTGGATACCTGAAGACCAAAGGAAGTAATCCGCTCCTTGTCGCTGCGGATGTCCATCGGCCTGCTGCGATCGACCAGTTGATGACGCTGGGTAAGCAGCTCGATGTCCCGGTGTACACCGAGCGGGGACAATCAGCTGTGAGGATCGCAGGCGACGCGATCGATTTTGCGCGGAAGAATATCCGCGATACCGTCATCATCGATACCGCCGGCCGTTTGCACGTCGACGAAGAGATGATGCAGGAAGTGGCCTCGATCAGGGAGATCACGAAGCCGCACGAGATCCTGTTCGTTGTCGATGCGATGACCGGGCAGGATGCTGTCAACACGGCGAAAGCATTTCACGATCGCCTGAATTTTGACGGCGTGGTCCTGACGAAGCTTGACGGCGACAGCCGGGGCGGTGCAGCGCTGTCGATCAGGTCGGTCGTTCAAAAACCGATCAAGTTCATCGGCGTTGGTGAGAAGCTTGATGCGCTCGAGCCGTTTTATCCGGATCGGATCGCGTCCCGAATTCTCGGCATGGGCGACATTGTCACCCTCGTCGAGAAGGCGCAACTTCAGTTCGACGAAGACAAAGCGGTCAAGCTGGAGGAGAAACTCCGCAAGTCACAACTGACGCTGGAGGATTTCCTTGATCAGCTTCGTGAAGTGAAGAAGATGGGACCGTTGAGCCAGGTGCTGGGGATGCTTCCCGGAATGAACCGGATGCCGAGCGATGTGCAGGTGGATGACAACGCGCTTGTGCGGATCGAGGCGATCATCCAGTCGATGACGCGGGAAGAGCGTACGAGGCCGTCGATCATCAACGGGAGCAGGCGGAGAAGGATTGCAATCGGCAGCGGCACAACCGTGCAGGAAGTCAACAGGCTGCTCAAGCAGTTTGAAGAGATGCAAAAAATGATGAAGCGTATGACCCGGAGCGGTGTGAAGCGTGCGATGCAGACGATGCGCTTCCCGAACCGATGAATACCGGACACGAACAAGATTTTGAAATCATGTACCCGAAACTCACATCTCAAATCTAGAGGAGCTACACGGTGGTAAAGTTACGCTTGCGCAGGGCAGGAAAAAAGAAGCATCCGATCTACAAGATCGTTGCTGCGGATATTCGTTCTCCCCGTGATGGACGCTTTATCGAGTCCATCGGGCAGTACGATCCGAACATAAATCCCATTCTCCTTTCGGTGAAGGATGAACGCGTGTTCTACTGGCTGCGGAAAGGTGCACAGCCGACGGATACAGTGCGGTCGCTCCTTCAGCGCAAGGGCCTCTGGCTCCGATGGTCGTTGATCAAGCGCGGTGTCGACGATGCCAAGACGCAGGCCATTCTCGAAAAATGGCAGATGCAGCAGGCAGAGAAGGCACAACGCGAAGCCGACCGCAAGAGTCGTCGGGCACAAAAGAAGAAGAAAGCAGCTGAGAAGCCGGCAGAAACAGCGGCGCCGGCACCGGCGGAACCTGCAGCGCAGCCCGCAGCATAAGCGGGCCGGGGAGGAGGACTCCCCAGGCATACGATTCGACAGAATTTCTTCCCACGATGTTTAAAGGGTGAGTGCTTTCGTACGCAATGTGCAAGGCCCTGTCTTTAAACCAGGAGGTGGATCATGAAGGAATTCGTGGAATACCTTGCCAGGCATCTTGTTGACCATTCTGACGTGGTCGTCGTGGAGATGGAAGAGAAGGAAGACAAGACGATCTTCAAACTCAGGGTCGATCAGACGGATGTAGGAAAACTCATTGGGAAAAAGGGTCGCACGGCCTCGGCGTTCAGAGTGCTCCTGCGGGCCGTGGCGGCAAAAGAAGGAAAAAAAGCCGTCCTCGATATCATAGGATAGGATGACGCACGACGGCGTGTTGCACAGAGAAAAGTTCTGATGATCGCTGTAGGAAGAATCACCAGAAGCGTGGGGTTAAAGGGTGAACTCAGTGTCGCCCTTCTCACGGAGAGCGCGGAGCGGTTCGGCAAACTCAAGACAATCTGGGTTGGTGCCGACGAAGCCGGAAGCCGGAAACATTCAGTTACCGGCATGCGCCCGTCAGGCCGGGCCGTTGTATTGAAATTGAAGGATGTCGTTTCCCGCACGGACGCTGACGCGTTGAGGGGACAAACGGTGTTTGCCTCCGAGCGCGATGCGGTGAAGCCGAAACAGGGATCCTACTTCATTCACGACATTATCGGAATGAATGTGGAATCCGAAGCGGGAGAACTGATCGGAACAGTACGGGAAGTGATGGAGCTCCCCGCCAACGATGTGTGGGTTGTTCAACAGGGGAAGAAGGAATACCTGATCCCCGCGATCAAGGATGTCATACGGTCGGTCGATCTGCAGCGCCGGATCGTCACAATTCGGCCGCTGGAAGGATTGCTGGAGTGATGCGCATCGATATCGTGACAGGCCTGCCGAAGCTCCTCGAAAGCCCGCTGCAGGAGAGCATTATCCGGCGTGCGCAGGACAAAGGGAAGGTCGGAATTTTCGTTCACGATTTGCGCGACTTTACGCACGACAAGCACAAGACGATTGACGATACCCCGTACGGCGGGGGCGCCGGGATGATCCTGAAGCCGGAGCCGGTGTTCGAGTGTGTGGAAAGCTTGCGGCGTGAGAGGACGTATGATGAAATCCTCCTCATGACTGCAGACGGCGAAACGCTGAACCAACGGATCGCAAACGACCTTTCGCTCAGGGAAAATGTCATGCTCATCTGCGGCCACTACAAGGGCGTGGATGAGCGGGTGAGAGAATCGCTGGTGACACGGTCGATTTCGATCGGCGATTTCGTCCTGACAGGTGGAGAACTGGCGGCGGCTGTAGTCGTCGATGCCGTCGTGAGGCTCGTCCCCGGTGTGCTGAACGACTCCGAGTCCGCATTGACGGACTCATTTCAGGATGGACTCCTGGGAGCGCCGCAGTATACAAGGCCTCCCGAGTATCGGGGCATGAAGGTTCCTGATGTCTTGTTGTCGGGGAACCACTCAGAAATTGACAAGTGGCGTCAGGGGCAACGAGCGGAACGAACGGAAACCCGACGCCGCGGTTTATCAAACAGGAATTCGTAATAACAGTACTACGCTATCAGCTGGGAGAAGCTACAATGGACAAGATGAAGCTCATCGAAGCAACACAACTCAAGACAGACCGGCCGGCCTTCAACCCGGGCGATACAATCAACGTGCATGTCCGCGTCGTGGAAGGTGACAAGGAACGCATCCAGCAGTTTCAGGGTGTCGTCATCGCCAAGCGCGGGGCCGGATCGAATTCCACATTTACAGTCAGGAAGATTTCTGACGGCGTCGGCGTCGAGCGTATTTTCCCGCTTCACTCGCCCAGGATCGCGAAGATCGAGCGCGTGAAGGAAGGAAAAGTCCGCCGTGCGAAACTGTACTACCTCCGCAAACTCGCGGCCAAACAAGTGACGCAGAAAACAAGTGCCTGAGGCTCCTCAGAACCAGCTCGGTGTGCCGGACCTTTCGTACGTCCGCCCGCTGTTGTACGGCATCAGGAGCTCGTCACTGGCTCCCGAGCTTCTCGTAGAGCTTCCTGCCCAGCTCGCAATTACACTTCAGCAGCGCATCGGTTCACTCCGATGCGCTTTTTTATCCCCTATCGACTACGCCCGCCATGGGGGCGACTACCTGATCGTTCCCGGCGTCGCCGCGTCTTCATCCTCCAGATCGGAAACGATTCAGCTCTTCATCAATCAGAACGTCCGTAATATCCGCACCATCGCTGTGGATATCAGGGTGACCTCGGAGATCGTTCTGGCGAAGATCATCCTGGCCGAGAAATTTCCCAACGAAGACGGCGATGACTCCGCACTTCAATTCATCCCGATGCTTCCAGACCGGGATGAGATGCTCCGCAAAGCCGACGCAGCTCTGATTGTCAACTTCCATCCACAACACCACACGCAAGGTGAACCGTTCGCACTCGATCTCGTGGACGAATGGAACGATCTCACTGGTCTCCCCTACGTGCACGGCCTGTGGGTTTGCCACGAGGATCAGGCGGATGCGGCTATTGCGCAGGCCTTGAGCCGCGCCCGCGACGCCGGAGTCGCACATCTCACGGAAAATGCCGAAGTGCTCTCAGCTGAAAAGAAAATCCCGCGGGAACTCATCCGTAATTACCTCGCATCGTTCTCCTACAGTCTCGGTGAGCAGGAGCTGGCAGGACTGTCCGAATTCATTCGCTACGCGTTCTTCCACGGCGTCATTCGTGACATTCCCGAGCTGAATTTCCTCGAAGATACCCTTCCTCCGCCCGAGTCGATCAACTAGAATTGACTGCGGCATCGCACTCCATCAGGCGGTCGTCGCCAGGCTCGTTCTTCCACAGTCTGCGATCTGACGCCCGGTCAGGCCATCTCCTCACATTGAAATCCCCCTTTTTTTTGCTACATTTGAGACAAGGACTGGAGAAAACGATTGCTGAAGACGCTTCTCATCAAGAATTACGCGCTCATCGAGGAAGTGGAGGTCGAATTTGAAAGCGGCCTCAACATCATCACGGGTGAAACGGGAGCAGGCAAGTCGATACTGATCGACGCCCTGAGCCTGGTCCTTGGCGATCGCGCGAGCATCGATGTCATTCGGAAGGGGGCCGAAAAAGCGGTTGTCGAAGCTGTTTTTGGAGTGGCCGGGAACCGGCGCGTGAAGAGCTTTGTCCAATCCCATGATATCGAGGTCTCGGACGATCTGATCCTCCGAAGGGAAATCTCTGCAAAAGGGCACAACCGATGCTTCGCCAATGACTCCCCCGTGCCGTTGTCCGTCCTGCAGACACTCGGCGACATGCTTGTGGATCTCCACGGTCAGCATGACCATCAATCTCTGCTCCGCTCCGAAACGCACATCGATCTTCTGGATGACTTTGGGGGACTGTCGCGCCTCAGGGATGAATATGAGCAGTGTTACAACAGGCTGACACAACTGTTCGGTGAGCTCGAAGCGTTACAGTCGAAGGAGCGGCAGCTCCGTGAACGAAAAGATCTCTATGAGTTTCAGATCCAGGAGATTGACGCACTTGCACCACAACCGGCGGAAGAGGAAGCTCTCGAATCAGAACTCCTGATTCTTGAAAATTCTGAAACACTCTTCGAGTCGACATCAAATCTCCACCAGCTGTTGTATGAAGGCGAGCAGGCGGTCTATGATCAGCTTGTCCTGGCGAGGAACCAGCTCGAAGATCTGGCCAGGATCGACAAGACATTTGAAGAAACCAGGAACGAATGTTCCTCCGCTGTCGCGATCATCGGAGAAGTCGCGAAATTCATCCAGAGCTATAATTCGAAGATTGAATTCAATCCCGAGAGGCTGGAACAGATCAGGGACCGGCTTGGCAAGCTCGCTCTCCTCAAGAAGAAATATGGCGGATCGCTGGACGCTGTCATCTCGCACCGCGCAAAGATCGGGCAGGAATACGCTCTTGCCGAGAATTTCGAGCAGGAGATTGCGAAACTGCATGAGCGGATTGAGGGTGAACGGCGCGCATGTTCAGCCGCGGCCCAGCGCCTTTCCTCGAAGCGAAGGGAGCACGTCGGCAAGATCAACGGCTCCGTTGCCTCAGAGTTGACAAAGCTGGGAATTTCCAACGGGCGCTTTGACGTGAGGATAGAAAACAAGCCGATCGGAAAATCGAACGGATCTGCCGGTCCCGTGCGAGCGTATGTGAAACTCGGGCGCGAGTACTTCGAAGCATCTCCAAAAGGCATCGATGATGTTGAGTTCTATATCTCCACAAATCTCGGCGAGGAGTTGAAGCCGCTCAGCAAAGTCGCTTCGGGGGGAGAAATCTCCAGGGTGATGCTGGCGCTCAAGACGATCCTTGCAAAATCCGAGCGGCTGCCACTTCTCATCTTCGATGAAATCGATGTCGGTGTTAGCGGCAGGATTGCACTTGCGGTGGGCAAGAGTCTCAAGAGCCTTTCGCAATTCCATCAGCTCGTCGCGATCACACATCTGCCGCAGATTGCCGGCCTTGCAGATACGCATTTTGTTGTCGAGAAATTTGAGCGGGAGAAACGGACTCGTACCAGGCTCCGAAAGCTGGAGCTTGCTGAACGGGTTGAAGAGGTTGCAAAGCTCATGAGTGGTACAGAAGTAACGGCGGCAGGCCTGCGCGGCGCGCGCGAACTCATGGGCCTCAGCCGGTCATAGCATTCACGTAGTCCGAACGACAGACATTCAACTATGGCTCTCCAGGTTTACAACACGCTTTCGCGACAGAAGGAACTCTTCACGCCCATACATGCCGGCCGGGTTGGCATGTATGTTTGCGGGCCGACGGTGTACGGACACTCCCACATCGGTCACGCGAAAAGCTATGTGTCCTTCGATGTCATCGTGCGCTACCTTCGTTCCGCGGGTTACCAGGTCACCTACGTGCAAAACATTACTGACGTGGGCCACCTGACCGATGATGCCGACGAAGGGGAGGACAAAATTGAGAAGCAGTCGCAGCTCGATCGTGTTCATCCAATGCAGATTGCAGAGACGTATACCCTGAGTTACTTTCAGGATATGGATGCCCTCGGGGTGCTTCGCCCGGACATTGCACCGCGGGCAACGGGGCACATCATCGAGCAGATCGAGATCGTTCAGTCACTGATCCGCGGCGGTTTCGCGTATGTTTCCAACGGCTCTGTGTATTTCGATGTTCCGAAGTTTGCAGGCTACGGGAAGTTGTCGGGTAGAAGTGTTGATGACCTTGTTGCCGGGGCGAGGATCGAAGTGAACCCGGAGAAACGCCATCCAGCCGATTTTGCGTTGTGGAAAAAGGCCGGGCCCGAGCACATCATGCAGTGGCCGAGCCCGTGGGGAAACGGCTTCCCCGGCTGGCATATCGAATGCTCAGCGATGTCGATGAAATATCTGGGACAAAGCTTCGACATACACGGAGGCGGGCTCGAGAACCAATTTCCCCATCACGAATGCGAGATCGCACAGAGCGAATGCTCAACAGGGAAGCCGTTCGTGAAATACTGGATCCATAACAACATGGTGACAGTGAACGGTCAGAAGATGGGGAAGTCCCTTGGGAATTTCGTTACTCTGAAAGACGCCTTCAAAAAGTTCGATCCGCTTGTGATCAGGTTCTTTATTCTGCAGAGTCATTATCGCAGCACGCTCGATTTCAGCGATGAAGCGGTCACGGGGGCCAAGGTAGGACTCGAGAAACTGCTGAATACTCTACGCAATCTGAGAGATGCAATGGCGAATCCGGCGGCTGTTCAGGCGACCGCGGAAACGGCCATCGATCTTGCCCGCTATGAATCGCGATTCATCGAAGCGATGGACGATGACTTTAACACTCCCCAGGCGATCGCCGTGTTGTTTGACCTTGCGCGGGAAACGAACGCGTTGTTGAGCTCAGGCGCCCTGTATTCAGCTGAGTCCCTGCGACGCATCGAGCAGTTCTTTGTGAAGCGCGGCGGCACCGTGCTCGGGATTACGCCCGACCGCTCCAACGTTCAGATTGCGGGCGACGCAACAATGGAAGTCGATTTGGTGCAGTTCCTCGTTGACCTGAGGACAGAAGTTCGTTCACAAAAACTCTGGCCTCTCTCCGACCGTATCCGCGATGGTCTTAAGAACTTGGGCGTCACGATCGAAGACAAGAAGGACGGAACGGTGTGGCGAAAGAGCTGAGGAATCCACGTCGCGAATTTTCATACATCAAGAGGGACTCCTTGAAAACAACAATCGTATTGGTTCAACTGTCGGTGCTCATGTTTCTTGCTCAGTGTGCTCTCGCCCAGAGCAACAGCGGGTCCTCCGCCACAATCGAACCCACGATGATCATCGACAAACCGACGGCAGGCATGCTGCATCGGGGAAGTTACTATGCCAGTGCAGGATTTTTTGAGCAGGGTGGAGTGCTCTTCGGCGTGTCGGTTGGACTGATTGACAGATTCAATTTCGGAATTTCCTACGGCGGAACCGATATCCTCGGAACGAAGACTCCCAGGATGAACCCGTACCCCGGTGTCAACATCAAGATTCGCGCTCTCGACGAAAGCAATTCGACGCCTGCTGTTGCAATCGGATTCGACTGGCAGGGGCGGGGACCATACATTGATGATTTGAAGCGCTACACAACGAAATCGCCGGGTTTCTTTGTCGTCGCAAGCCAGAACTATGCTGTTCTCGGGAATCTGAGCGTTCATGGCGGACTGAATCTCTCCACTGAACGCGGGGACGGGGACAAGGATCTGAACGTATACACGGGCGCCGAAAAGAGTCTCGGGCACGACATTTCGGTCCTCGCCGAATATGATCTCGGACTGAATGACAACAGCGCGAATGCAATTGGGAAGGGAAGAGGACGCGGCTACCTGAATCTTGGCCTGCGCTGGAGTTGGGGAAAAGGGCTCGTTCTTGGGTTGAACGTCAAAGATGTCTTGAAGAATCAAGGAGATATCACTGTTGGGAATCGCACACTTCAGCTTGAATATGTGGGCAATTTCTGATGTTTCGGCTTGTGTACACTGGCGCGGTCTTGTGTTGACAATACTATATACCAGTCCTTCAAAACCCTAAAGAAAACCCCGATTTTCGTCCAAGAACGGGGTTTTTTTGTGCCATCAGTTGGCACCAATGTTGCTCCGGATATGATAGAGAAACGGAAAAACAAAGGTGATTGTATGAAATCCTTCATGATACTAATAGCCAAATTGACCCCGGTGTTCGCGCTCTGCTTCGCATTGACGGGTTGCTATACGCAACTTGCGACGACGCAGGGTGAAGACGAGACGAGTTCTGTGGCTCCACCCGAACGATCCCGACTGACCGATGACTCGACGCAGGCCCAGAACGAATCGTACTATGATTCGTACGATCAATGGCACGGCCATTCGAACGTCGGATTCGGCTATTACTATCCCTCGAGCTGGTACTGGGATTACAGCTTTGGCGATCCGTACTACTACGGCTGGCCATATTATGGAGGTGTGTACGGTTATCCTGGTTACTACGGCTACGGAAATGGTTGGAACCCCTACGGCTACGGATTTGCGGGCGGATACTATCCCTACGGATACTACTCCGGCTATCCCTTCGTCGTCTACGGAGGTGCCTCTGGTTACGCAACACTGCCAGGTAGAACAAGTCAGACCCGGGACTCGGGTTATCGCCGCAGTGGTGGCTCCACGCGGATTGGCGGGTACCTTGGAACCTATGGAGGCGCTGCCAGCGCAAGCAGCAGCTCAGTGAGTGTGCCTCCTGCCAGCCGTCGGACCGGAAGCCAGGCGACGACGACCGTCGCGCCGGCATCGCGGAGAAGCAGCGCACCTGCCAGCCGGAGCACGAGAGGTGCCGGTACGACATCAGGCAGCACAGTACGAGGCTCAGCGCCGTCTGTACGATCAAGTGCTCCGAGCGGAACTTCAACCCCGTCGGGTGCGGGCAGCCGGAGCCCGGAAGGCAGCACAAGGAACAGCGGTTCGGGCCGGAGCAGAGGAAATTCGAGTGCGCCCGCTTCAGGATATTCCAGGACACCGGCAAGCACGCCCCGCGGGAGCGGCTCATCTCCGGCAGCTTCGCCGTCGTCTCCTTCGTCTGCGCCGGCATCTTCAAGCCCCGCACCGAGCTCTGGCGGCAACCGCAGCAGCGGATCAACCCGCAACGGCAGAAACTAAAGGAAAGTCAGGAGGACGTTCGCTATGAAGTGGACCCAGTCAATCTCGGCCATTCATCTGGTTCTGGGTGTCGTATTGCTCATGGTACTGCTGCCCACGATTTCTCAATCGCAGTATGCTGAAGATGTTCTTCGGTTTTCGACCTTCAACATGGGGATCGGCGCCCGCTCTTCTGGCATGGGAAATACCTCCGTGGGTATCGCGGATGATTTTTCTGCGTTATTCACGAACCCGGCCGGCCTGGCATCTATGCGCAACTTCGAATTTTCGGCCGGTCTCTCAAATGTCGGCTACGGGAACGATGCAACCTTCTTCGGCACGACCATGAACGCCACGGACCGGGTGACAAACCTGAATACGCTTGGTTTTGTGTACCCCGTGCCAACGTCCCGGGGAAGCCTTTCGTTCGCGTTTGGTTTTGCGCGCGTCGCGAACTACGGTACCACGGCGTCGTTTAAGGGATTCAATCCCGGGAGTTCCATCGTCGAGTCGCTGACGCCTGATGTCAATCTGAATTCAATGTCCGATGCGGATAGGAAGAGCCTGCTCGACAACAACATTCCATTCCAGATCTTTCTTTCGGACACCGCTGGTGGCAGGCTTTATCCGAACGTGACCGACAGCGTGCAACAGGAAGGAAATGTGATTGAGAGCGGGGGAATGAACAGCTGGTCATTCGGCGGCGCAATCGAAATCGCCCGAGGACTTACGCTTGGCGTCGGGGTGAACATCTTGTCGGGATCGTACACGTACGACCGCCTCTACACCGAGTCCGATGCGCGCAATGTGTATCACTACGGCCCGCCGTTCGACTTCAGCCGGCTGACATACGAGAGCACAATCTCAAGCGACATCAGCGGATACAATGTTCTCATCGGCTTGATGTACCGGAAACAGGGTTTGTACAAGCTCGGCCTCACAATCAAGACGCCGACCTACTACGACATTTCAGAGACTTTTTCAGATGCTGGCAAGAGCTGGTTCGACAATGGAGACTACTACACAATGACGAACCCGGGCTCAACGAAATACAGCATCAAAACCCCGTTCGTGTTCTCAGGAGGAGTTTCCGTTCAGGCGACCGATTGGCTCTTACTGGCGGGAGATGCAGAA
>DATJQB010000310.1:0-33310 GCA_035506075.1 Bacteroidota bacterium
CGTTCAGGCGGATTCGGCAAGATCATCCTCCTTCCTCTGTACCCTCAATACTCGATCACAACAACCGGATCGAGCGTCAATGAGTGGAACCGACAATGCGAGCGGCTCGGAGTTCGAAACATTCCGCAGAAGCTTGTGCACCACTTCTATCAAAATCCGGACTACCTCGATGCGATGGTGGAGAATATCAACAAGGCATTGGCGCGGTTCGAAGATGTTTCCCCTTCCGACATCCATCTTGTGTTCAGCGCACACGGCGTGCCGATCTCGATCATCCAGAAGGGGGACCCGTATCAGAAGCACATCGAGGAGACGGTGAGGCTGGTTCGTGAACGAGGAGGGTGGACATCGCCTCACACCCTCTGCTATCAAAGCAAGGTTGGTCCGGCAGAATGGCTGAAGCCCTCACTCAACGAGACGATCGACAGGCTGGGGGCCGACGGGGCGAAGAACATCGTCGTGATCCCTGTTGCATTCCTGACCGACCATATCGAGACGCTTCATGAGATAGGAATCGAAACGCGTCACAGGGCAAGCGAACTCGGCATTTCAAGATTCGAGGTGATGCCTGCCCTCAACAGCCATCCAAAGCTCATCAAAGCGCTGGCTGAAGAAGTTCTTCGACTTGCACGTCCGGAGTAACGATGCTGAAACCGTACTCAGACGTGGTTGTGATCGGCGGCGGAGTTTCAGGACTCACCGCCGCGTATTGGCTTCAGAAACAAGGTGTGGATGTCCAGGTGCTGGAGCGCGAGAAGGAAGTCGGGGGAACGATGAAGACGGTCAGCGAGAATGGTTTTCTCGTCGAGACCGGTCCGAACAGCGCTCTTGAGACCACCCCCTATTTCAAAGAGATCGTCGCCGATTGCCGGCTTGAAGACGAGTTCATCTATACAAATCCATCCGGAAACAACCGCTACATCCTCAGGGAAGGCAAGCTCCTGCGCCTTCCGCTTGACCCAGGTTCGTTTCTCACGACCAAACTGTTTTCGTTCAAGGCGAAGGCCCGGCTGCTGCTGGAACCGTTTGTCGGACGAGCAGGATCAGAAGAAAGCATCGCTCAATTCGTAGAGCGGCGGCTGGGAAGGGAGTTCCTCGACTACGCCATTGACCCGTTCGTCGCTGGAATTTTCGCAGGACGACCCGAGGCGCTGAGCGTGAGGGCCGCTTTCCCAAAACTCTACGCGCTCGAGGCGAACTACGGCGGGCTCATCAAAGGAATGATCCGGGGAAGCAGGGAACGAAAGCGGCGCGAAGAAAAAGCGAAGGATCGTGCGGAGTCGTTCTCATTCAAATCCGGCATGCAGATATTCCCTTCCGCGATCGCCAGGCGCCTTGGAACCAGGGTTGTCACCGAGGCGTCGGTACTCTCGATCATACCGACACAGGGATCTCACACAGCCGCCGATTCCGCGGGGGCACGATTTTCCGTAACAGTCGCGCAGAACGATTCTGTGACGACGGTTCTCGCTAAGTCGGTTGTGCTTTCAGTTCCGGCCGCTGCCGCGTCGCTTCTCATGAAGCCGATCTCGCCGACAACCGCGGACATTCTCTCATCCATTTACTATCCACCTGTCGCTTCGATTTTCGCCGCGTTCAGGAAGGAAGATGTGGCAGGCCCTGCAGACGGTTTTGGATTCCTGGTTCCATCGCGCGAACAGAGAAAGATCCTCGGCTCACTCTGGTCGTCGAGCCTCTTCCCGCTCCGGGCGCCCGAGGGCACTGTGGCGTTCACGACCTTTGTTGGGGGCGGGCGACAACCGGATCTCGTCAACATGGAAGAAAACGCGCTGTGTGATCTCGCTCTCACCGAGTTAAAAAATATTATGCAAATTACGGGAAATAGTGTATATTTGAGGGTTACACGCTGGCAACACGCCATTCCGCAATACGAGCTCGGCTATCTTGCCAACGTGGAAGCTCTGGAGAGGTGTGAACAGCGATTTCCCGGGCTGTATTTCTGCAGCAACTTCAAGGGAGGCATTTCGGTCGGAGATTGTGTCAAAAGCTCCCGGGAGACCGCTCACCGCATCGCCCTGTCGCTGAACGACCCGAACCACCAACGCAATGAGGGGGCCCTATGAGAACCTTACTCCGGGATGTGATTCGGCATTCCGTCCTGCTGTTCATCTTTCTTGCGGTCCCATCGATTCTCTCGTCCCAGACTCCCCAGACAACGGCAACACCCCTCTCCGAGGACAACCTGAGCCCGGCAGAGTTTACCACGATTCTCAAGGAGGCCTGGACGTTTCTAAAGGACGAATCGGATAATTACGTCAAGACAGTTGGGAAGAAGACGGAATTCGAAACGACAGCGGAATTTGAGAAGCGAAGCGTGGAAGCCCGGCAGCAGTATCTCGCCAAGATCACCAAGTACATCAAAGACAAGAAGCTCGATCAGCGCGTGATTGGTGTAAACATGAAAGCGGGCCTCGAGCAGTATGACGCCGACAGCCAGATCTACAGCATAGCGAGCCCCACAGTCATCGACGCACCTTACAATCTTCCAACAGTCTCAACAGAAATTCCTGCAAATTCCTACGTTGCCTTGTCCGATACCATCAGGAAAGGGTACCGGACTTCCGCCATCCATCTGAAGTTCAGCCCATACTTCAAGTGGCAGGTCGCCCGCGACATTGCGAAAGCCGCACATACAGACGAGGCCAGCATAGTGTTCAAGGTTCGCTTCAAGATCGATATGAGCCAGGCGGGCGCATCCAAGGGGGCACGGTTCGTCATCATTCCAAAACAAATCATGTTGCTGAACCAGCGGTCCAACACGATTTACTGGGAGCAAGCGCTGCATTGAGCTGCCATGAGCTTGGAAATCAAAAGGCCGGTCGAACATTGTTCCACCGGCCTTTTTGTTTTTTTGAACTCTGCAACAAGCAGTTGCTCTACGATTTTCTCAGGCAGCGCTCGAGCTCGTCATGGAATTTGGGGTGAGCGATGGCTATCAGCGCTTCCGCACGCTGCCGGAGATTTCTTCCGTGCAGCGCCGCGACGCCGAATTCAGTGACGACATAATGCACATCGGCACGCGATGTCACAACCCCAGCCCCCGGCTTCAGCATCGGGACGATCCTGCTGACCGTGCCATCCTTCGTCGTGGCAGGCAGCGCAATAATCGGCTTCCCTCCTTTGGAATATCCGGCCCCCCGGATGAAGTCCACCTGCCCACCGAAGCCGCTGTAGATCCGGTTTCCGATGGAATCCGAACAAACCTGTCCTGTAATATCCACTTCGATTGCCGAGTTGATTGCGACCATCTTCGCGTTCTGCGAAACGATGAAGGGGTTGTTCGTGTAATTGCACGGATGCATCTCGAACAACGGGTTGTTGTGGACATAATCGTAGAGACTGTCCGAGCCGAGCACGAACGTCGCGACGACTTTTCCCGGGTGGAGAGTTTTCTTTTGATTTGTGATGATCCCGCGATCGATCGCCTTGACAACGCCGTCTGAAACCATCTCAGTATGAATGCCGAGATCTTTCTTCCCTTCGAGCAATGCGAGCACTGCATCGGGGATTCCCCCGATCCCAAGCTGAAGCGTGGCGCCATCGTCGACGAGGTTTGTGATGTGAGAAGCTATGCGGCGCTCGAGATCTGAAGAGCCTCCCTCCTTCAGAGTTTTGAGCTGTTCCGAGCACTCGACAACCTTATGGACGCGCGAGACGTGGATGAACACATCGCCCAGCGTGCGCGGCATGCGATCGTTCACCTGCGCGACGACGAGTTTTGCGTTCTCCGCTGCGGCTTTCGATGCTGCGCATTCGACGCCAAAGCTCATGAATCCGTGCTCATCCGGCTGCGAGAGATGGACGAAGGCGACATCGATCGGTATGATCTGATCGATGAACAGGCCCGGAATTTCGGACAGATGGACCGGGACGTAGTCCGAACGGCCTTCCTGAATTGCCTTCCTGTCTGCGGCCCCGACAAAGAGCGAGTTGTGCCTGAAGTGGTTCTCCATGCCCGGGTCCGAGAGAGGGTCTTCTCCCAGCACGAGAATGTGATTGACTTCAACGTCGGTCAGCTCCGCCTTTCGTCGTGCGAGGCCGGTGGCGAGCAGCGTCGGCGTCGCCGCATTACCACTGATGAAGATCCGGTCACCGGATTTCACCACGGAGACCGCCTCTTCGAGCGATACGACTTTCTGTTTATATTGATCGATCCAATTCATAGTCATCACTTGATTGTCTGCTTCATCCGCGAAATTCTAAATGAGTTCGGAAATCTGCTGTGTTTTGAAATCGAAAATGCGCGCAATCACGGGGTTCGTGCACACCCCTTTGTGCGTGCAGACCCCCTTGCTGAGGCCGCTATTCTCCTTGAGCGCTTTTGCAATTCCCTGTTCGCTCACTTGCTGAATGTACGGCATTAAGGCGTTCGTCATCGCCATCGTCGCCGTCCTCGCCACCACCGCTGGCATGTTGGGGACACAATAGTGCGTGACGCCGTGCATCACGAACACCGGATCGTCAATCGTCGTGGGGCGACTGGTCTCAACGCAGCCTCCCTGGTCGATGGACGCGTCGATGATCACCGAACCCGGCTTCATTTCCTTGACCATCGCTTCTGAGACAACGTGGGGCGCTTTCTCTGCCTTCAACAGGACCGCGCCAATGACGACATCGGCGAACCGAACCGAGCGGGAGACGTGGTAACTTGTCGACAGATTCGTGCTGATCTTCCACTGGAAGAGATTCTCGAGCTCGCGAAGCCGGGACAGATCCTTGTCCAGCACAGTGACGTTGGCACCCATGCCGAGCGCGATCCTTGCCGCGGTTCTTCCGACCGTCCCTGCACCCAGGATCACAACGTTTGCGGGCGGAATCCCGGGGAGACTTCCCAGCAATGTACCTCTTCCCCCCTGGCCGGCCTGGAGAAAGTGCGCGCCGACCTGGATGGCAATCTGGCCGGCGATCTCGCTCATCACCTGGAGGAGCGAGAGATCGCCCCGCTCATTCTCGATGAGCTCGAGTGCGACCGCCGTCACCTTTGCCTCGAGCAGTTTCTCGAGTACCTTGCGCCGCGAGACTGCGAGGTGCAACGAGGAAAAGAGTGTCTGACCCTCGTGGAGCAACTGAAGCTCGCTATCGGTCGGCGGGGACACTTTCAGCACGACGTCGGACCTGTTGATGATTTCTTCGGGGCTGTACGTGATCGTCGCGCCAGAGATCTGGTAGTCCTCGTCACGAAAAATCGCACGGGCTCCGTCCTGATGAAGAACGAAGACCTTGTGCCCTTCGGAGGTCAGGTCCTGAACGCCCGCAGGCGAGAGAGCCACACGCCGCTCGATGGAGGCTTCTTCTTTGAGAATACCGATATTCATGTCGACCACCGCAGAATGTTGTTGTTGGAAAGTAATGATGCAATCTCGATTCGGGACAGGATGAAGAATCTGATACGGATCTCGTATTGCTCGAAAATCTCAAAAAGCGTGCCGCCCGGAGGCCGAATGACTCACGCACGCCTGGATAGAGATACTCATCAGCGATTCTCAGACTTTCTCAAGGGTGGGAACAGGCACTCGTCCCTTCTCAATCGTAGAAAGACACCCAAACCAGGCGGTTCGATGACACAGTGATTGTGCATATTTCAAAAGTAAGCACTATCTTCGGATTGATCACGGCATCATTGTGGTCATCCCGATCGACATCCCCCAGGAGTTTCGCATGGTAACCCGTAACATCTTGATCGTCGAAGACGAGCCGGCAATTGCTCAATCGTTCAACCACATCCTGAAGCGATCGCTCGAGTATAACTACCAGGTGAAGATCGTTTCGTCGGCCGAGGATGCGCTCGAATCGCTGAAGAAAACCGGAGCGTTCGATGTTATCCTGCTGGATTTCTATCTTCCAGGGATCACAGGTGCGGACTTTCTTAAAGCACTCCGGACCCGCGATTCAGACACCGTTGTCATCGTCATCTCAGCAAGCCAGGATTACCGGATTGTGCATGACATCTTCAAACTGGGAGCCGACGACTATATCACGAAAGAGGAGTTGAGCAATCCATACGTTCTTGAGAAATCGATACTCGCCGGATTGGAGAAGCGCGAGTACCAGAAGGATGCCCGACGCAACGAGATTACACGCCAGCGGATAGACGCCATAACGACCATCATCCGCACCGTTCATCACGAGCTAAACAATCCGATGGCTATCATCGACCTGACCCTTAGCAAAGTCTACGCATCACCCGAGAGGCTCGACAGCCAGCTCAAATCACACCTGAAAGAGATACAGGACAACGTCGACAGAATGTCGGACATCCTGCGCAGGCTCATGAACTTCAGGGACGAAATGTATAACGAAGAGCTGCGGGGACTCAAACTCTTCGCAATTCCTGACAAGCCTAACGAAGGCAGGAGCCAGCGCTGAGGTCGCTCCACCGATAGGCTGGCCATCACAAGTCAAATGCCCGCTCCGTCAACCGGCAGCGGGCATTCTCGTCTCATGGACTCATGCGCTCGACATCGATTCAGCTCCGGGTCCCCGGGTCAGATCCTTACTGCGAGCCCTGTTTCGCCTGCACGCCTGCGCCGATCTTCGTTGTGAGGGAGACCCCGAGGCCAACCATCATCAACAATGTTCCCACCCAAACCAAGCTCATAAAAGGTTTCACACTCGCTTCGACGACAAGGAGTTCGGTTCGAATTGGCATTGTCGCCGGGGCGCCGAGCCCGGTGACCTTAAGATCGATCACACTCCCCTTCGCCTGTGTATCGACGTTCATGCCGAGGAGCTCAAATCCGATTGCACCATCCTTCGTGCGGACGGCCTGCGCCTGGGCCGCCTGTGCTCCTTTGAAGAACGTGACGGGAACAACCCGTTCGGTGGAGTTCCCTCGTTTCACGTCGAGCACCACGCCGATGGGCATCCCCTTGCTCACACTGGATGGATCCATTCCCTTGTGATCCATTTGGAATTGAACAAACGTAATCGCCGCGTTTCCAAGTGTCTTCGTCTCCCCCTTCCTGATCTCAAGCGTCGATCCATCTGCGGCCGGCTCAGGGTTCTCCTGCTCGAGGGAAACGGGTTCCACATAGAAATCCCGCGCAAGAGACGCAGCGTAGTCGGGGTTCCGCATCAGGCTGTTGTTGTAGTCCGACTGGAACATGACCGGAGCAAGTTCGTACGAGGAGCCATCCTTGTTGACATCCACAGAGAACATCCATTTTCCATCCGTCGTCGGCTTGGAACCTTTGTACGTCAGCTTGTATCCCAGGACGTCTTTCGGTTCATTCAGCGCGAGGGATGCAGTCTTCTTCTCACCATAGCGCCCCGACCCGATGATCCCAAGAAAGAGGATTGCTAATCCCATGTGTGCAATGACGCCCCCCGTGTAGCGGACGTTCTCCCTGGAGAGGGCGTACAGGCGGATGAGATTGACGAAAAAGGCAAACAACGACGTGAACGCGAACAGACCCATCAGTATGTCCTGGAGGCCGGAGAGGACCAGTATGATGAGAACGACCAGCGATGCGATGAATGCGAGGGCGGAGTTCTTGAGAATCTGCCGCGGCGATTCCTCTTTCCATTGCACGAGGAGGCTGATTGCAAGCAACCCACCGAGGACGATGGCAATGGGAAGATTCGTTTTGTCATAGAACGACGGCTCGAGCGTGCCGGAAGAAAACAATGGGCGGCTTGTCCCGAACAGGATCACGAAGGCGCTAACCCCCATCACCGCTGCGCTGATTGCGAGCAGGGACTCACGTGTAAGAAGCGGAGAGCGGGCCGAGGACGGGCGCAGATCCTTCCACCGCAATGCCAAGAGCCCGAAGCCAAATAAAAGGGAGGCAACGATCCAGACAACGAGCAAAGTGTATGCGATCGCACCGGGATCGACAAACGAATGCACGGACGCTGAGCCGAGAATTCCGCTGCGTGTCAGGAACGTGCTGTACACAACGAGCACGTACGTCGCTATGCCGAGGAAGAAATTCGTTCGCGCTAGTCCGCCGGTCTTCCTCTGAACGAGCATCGTATGTAGAAGGATGATGCCGATGATCCAGGGAATGAGCGAGGAGTTTTCGACCGGATCCCAACCCCACCAGCCTCCCCAACCAAGAACGCCGTAGGCCCAATAGCCGCCGAGCATGATTCCTGATCCAAGCGCAATCGTACTTGCAAGAACCCACGGCAGAGCCTTCGGGATCCAATCCGTGTACTGTTTCGTCCAGAGCGCGGCCATGGCGAACACGAACGGCACGGACATCATGGCGAAGCCCGCGAAGAGAATCGGAGGATGAGCAATCATCCAGAAGTTTTGCAGCAAGGGATTCAACCCTCGGCCGTCCTGGGGAATCATGCCGACCGGCGCATCCGGATGAGCATTCCAAAGGAACTGGAACGGAGATTTCGCAATGAGAAGGATGAGGAGGAACGCCTGGACGATCCCGAACACTGTCATCGTTTCGGCTTCCATGCCTTTTCGCCGCGCATACGACATGAGCACGATGCCGATAATGGATCCGCAGAGCGCCCAAAGAAGGAAACTCCCCTCCTGACCCGCCCAGAAGGTGGTGATCAGGAGATGCAGGGGAAGAGACTTCGAGCTGTAGGCCCACACGTAATCGTATTCGAACTGGTGGCGAAGTATGTGCGACATCAGCATGGCAGATGCCGCTATGACCGCGACGGTCATGATACCGTAGCTGTTCCTCGCAAGCGAGAGCAGATTCCCGCCCCGGCCCCGGCTCCTGAAATAAGCGAACGCGGAAACGACAGACGCGGCACATGCCAAATAGACAATAAGAGTCCCTACCATGTTCCCTTCAGCGATCCCCTTCCTTCAATGGTTGTGTAGTGATAACCGGACACGAACGACGGATGATCAGAATGAATACTCCTGACCGAACACGTTGATCTTGCCGTTGATATGTTTCGTCTTATCGACAATTTGCCCGTTGTTGTCAACAACGCCGACGTGACATGTTCCGCACGATGAGACATCCAGAACAAGATGCCCCTTCGGAGGAATGCCGTGACAGGTGCCGCACGCAGCAGCGGAGGATCCGCCTGTCCAGACCGGAGAGTAGTTGGCGCCGACCATCACAGAGTCAGTATAGATGAACTGTGATGACGATGTCGCCTTTCTGACCTTCCAATCACCGTGGCAGAAGGTGTTGTTGCATTTGAGCGATGACTGATCGTAGGCTGGTTTTGGAACCAACGACCCGTTGCCGGATTTGAGTTGTGCGAGCGTATCATTGAACACGACTTCGGCCGGCAGCGTTCCGAGGTGTCCTGTTGAGGTGAGCTGCGATGGAACAGTGTGACACTCCTGGCATTTCAGAGATTTTCCAAACACGTTGGTCGCAAGATGCTTCTGATGTGCTCCGACGCCCCGTGCGGAAGCATCCGATACACGCAGAACCGTTTTCGGCGGCGCCGCTGAGAGAAGGTCGTTGCCGACTGCTGTGAAATTCCCATGACACGTGCTGCACGACTCCGGCGATTTTGCCGCGCCGTTCGCGTCGACGTGACATCCGGACTTCGTGCATGAAAGGCTCGCGTCTCCGCCACCATTATAGGTTGCGCCATGGCAGGACTTGCACGCTCCGAGCGGATAATTCTGGTTATAAAGCACCTGGGGATGTCCGCTCGTGGAAGCGAACCCTGCAGGATGCGGATAGTACTGGTGGCACTTGTAGCACGCCACGCCGCTCGTGCCGCCGGTATACTGAGACGAATGGCAGGTCGCACACTGCGTCAGGTCGAACCCCGACAGCTTGAGGACCTGTCCATGGAAATTGGAGGCGGTGGAATCCGACCAGCCCGAGTCGTGCACCTTCAATGTTGCACTCGATGCCGTTGGTAGATCCTGAACACTCTTAAGGTCGCTACAGGAATTCAGGAGCACTGTGCCGGCGGTCAACGCCGCCAGAAGTATCAATGTCGTTCGTTGTCTTGTTCTCATAGGTCTCTGCTCACTTATGGCAATAACCACAGAACTTCTGTCCCTTTACACCGCCGACGTGCGCATTGGCGTCCGTGTGACAGATGTAACACGTTGCACCCGGGTCGGTGTGCCACGATCCGTGCTCGCCAGCCATGAAGCCCGGCTGATGCGTTCGCGGGTTCGTCCCCTTTATTCCATCCGAATCCATGTGGCAGGTGATGCACGCCGGGTCGGCTCCTTGAGCATCATGGCACGATGCGCAGCTTTCAATATCGCGCCGCGCCAGTTTTGCATGCAAGCCGCCGCCTGAGCCCACGCCGATCGTCACAAACCCGACCTGGCGGTGCGACTCTGGCTCGAACTTCGCCTGGTTGACATCGCCTCCCGCCTCATGACATGTCACGCAAAACGTCTTCTGTTCATGGCAGCTCTGGCAGTCGAGCTTCTTGCCTTCCGCGGCGAGCCCGTGTGTAAACTTGAAATTCAGATCGTGCACCTTCGTCAACCGCGTTTCCTGCCCGCGATCGATGGCGGTCAGCCGCGGCGAACGCAGCGTCATGAGATCTTTTCCCGGCACATCGACCCGGACAAGGTCCGAACCGTTGTGGCAGTCGGCGCATGATTCCTGCGTGTGGCAGGATGCGCACGTCGCCGTCGATAGGCGGGCGATCATTTTGTGCTCGCGCACGAAATCTGTCTTGTTGTGTTCCCGGGGGCGCAGCATCGCCATGTCGACATGGCAGTTTTCACAAGCGTTCGAGGCCTTCACGTCGTTGTGGCACGTGTTGCAGGTTGGCATCGCCGGAATTGCGACGTTGATGCCGATCTCCGCTTTGTCCACCCCTGTGTGACACTTCTCGCACTCGACTTTCAACGACTCAACGTGCTTCTGGTGAGAGAAGACGAGATTCCGTTTCGGCAGCGTTGTGGACGTGTAGGTCGAGGGATCGTCGTTCAGGTGGCAGTACGTGCACTTGCTATTGAGCTGCTCTTCGTGACACGACTTGCAGTTCTCGTGAGTTGCCAGCAACGTATCCGTAACCAGCTTGCTCGTCGGCGCTGCCGTATGACAGTCCGCGCATGCAACCCCGGCCTCCCGAACGTGGAAGCGGTGAGAGAACTTCACCCCCATCGGCTTCTCTTTCACCTGGGCAGACACATTGAACAGCGAAGCCAGTGTCAGAGCCATCAGGACTGAGACTGCAGGCGCGAGCCTGGTCCACATCCGCCGGCCTTTAGTTTTGGTCATGTATAGTGGCGTGTGCATAAGGTTTGCTAGAAAAGTCCAAGTTGTTGACTAAGGTAATAATTGACTCTCACGAAGAACCGCATGTCGCTGCTGTAAATCTTGTTTTCGATCCACTGTGCCTGCGCATCGACTGAGAACACCCGCGACGGGCGGTAGACTCCGCCGACGGCAATGCTCAGCGCATCATCAAGCTTTGAGGAATATTCGCTCAGTTTGTAGTGAGCGTAACCAAGGAGCAGCGTCGGGGTCAGCTTTCCTTCGAACACCGGATAACCCAGGTTCAGGGATGCGGCGCTGAGTTCTCCGCCATCCCCATTGTCGCGAGTAATGCTGAATGAAACGTGCCCGCCGTTCACACCGACCGTAACCTGGTTCTGCGTCGCGTCGCTGTAAGAGACCGCACCGTACTTCGCAAACACCTGCCATTTCGGGCCGAGAGCGTACTCCGCTCCGACTTCGTACTCTTTCAGCGAGTTGTATGTGAAGACGGAGAAGATCGAATTATAGAGCAGCCGCGGGTCGCGCTGGATGTACTCACCCGTGATGCTCAGCGGTTCAAGAGCTTTCACGTTGAGTGATCCGAACGGCGAAATGCGGGTGAAGAACTGCATGCGGGAATTCTTGTCCGAAAGCAGGTCGTAATCGTACCGACCGTAGCCGGAGATGACATCCCGGTACTCAAGGTTAATATCGCCGCTAACATATTCTTCCGCTGCTGCCGAAGGCTTGATCTCAATCGGATAGGGATTGAAGAGCGAGTCGCGGCGGATCCCGATATAGGTTTCCGGCAGAATGTGCTTCTGCATATAGCTCACGGAAATCTGTGCGAAGTCGGCCGGCGACGCAACCACCTGTCCACCCGTCATGTAATTGTCGCTCGCATTGCCGATGAGCGCAAGCTTGTAACGGTCGGATGGAAGGGAGCCGTAGTACCCGACAACCTTGATCCTTGAATCAAGGAACTTCAGTGAGGCAAGACCTCCATCGACGGTCCCGGTCCCGACGCCGGCGAAGATCGCCTGTCGGCCAAGACTGACATCGGCGACATTGCCGATATTGCTTGCCTTGAAGAAGAAGTTGTAGAACCGGAGCGTTCCCTCGTTTTTCGTCGGTCCAGCGAAATCGTTAAAGCCCTGCAAGTAGGTATTGAACGAATACCTCTCGCCCGCGATGGCCAACTGCACGGTCTGATAGCCGAACAGGTGCTGCGAGGATGCGCCAATCGTATCCTGGCGTTCCCAAGCATAGGCCGACGAGACAAATCGCGCCGTCAGTCTCTGGCCGAAAGCTCCCGCCACCGACGCGATGACGAGAGAGATGACAACTAGAAGTTTCTTCATAAGCGGTCTGATAGTATAATTGATCAACACATTACTGCATCTTCAAAGAATTTCCGGTGGAGGCTGGATGGAACGATCTCCCTCCTGGATGCTTGCGGTTCGGTGCCGGTTATCGCCTGTTTGAAGCCATGAACCACGGACCAATGAGTTCCGTGGCGAGCACACAGATCCAGATTCTTCCCGTTGCAAGATTGTAATCGCTGAGGATCGATCGCCACGGGATGTCGAGAACGTAATGCTCGAACACACAATCTACACTCAGTGTCATTGCCGCCCAGAGTGAACCGATCATAAAGAGATCGGCATTATCGAAGTCCCTGAGAAATCTGTTCACAAGGACCGAGGACGACAACAGAATTACTATGATAAGCATCAGAACGCTCAGCACGTGAGAGGTATACTCTCCCACCCTCGGAGTCAGAAAGAGACTCCGAAACATTCCATTCATCGATGCTGCGAGCGCCACGAACAACCACACTTCAAGAGATTTCTGGACCGTGATTCTGTCCATTCACGCTTCCCCTTACGTTCGGACGAAAGGGAGAGCGGCGCCGCGCTTCGCAGCGCCGCTCCTGAAGTACAATGGTACACCACAACGAAGAATCAACCCTTCGGAACTGAATGCTTGATCTTGGCCCACATCTCATCAAACTTGAACTCCGTGTGGGTCGGGCTCTTGTCGTTGTGGCAGTTCTTGCAAACCTTCTCGGCCGCGGCCATATCCTTGAAATCGGACAGGCCGGCAGCAACTGCTTTGGCGTGATCTTTCATCACACCCATGCTCTTGTATGCTGATCCCGCACCGTGGCACACTTCGCACTGCACGCCGTCTTTTACATCGTACGTCTTGTCGGCAAGCTTTGCGTCTACTGCACCATGGCACTCGAGACATTCCGGAGCTTCCGCAGCGTTTTTGATGCCCTTTGCCTTGGCAATTTCCGCAGCCTTGGCACCGGTCAACGCCTTGTACGCTTCGGCATGTTTACTTTTCTGCCAGACACCAAACTGATTTCCCGTCTTGTCCGACTTATGGCACATCGAGCACATCTTGACACCGACGTACTTGTTCTGGGCCATGGACGTAAACCCGACGGCAACCAACAGGATCAGCAGCAATGCCAGAAAACGGGTTACCATAGAGATCCTCCTCATTAGTGAATCGATCGTGAAAAATGGGAGTTACTTGCCTCCCAAAGCCTGTCGCCGCTCGAGCCTCCTGATGTAGATGTACAGCGAAATGGCCAGCACGGTGATTGCAAGTGTGGCCAACCCGAGGCCCACCCTGCGGAAAACGTATTCGTCAAGCGCCTGCGTCGCTTCCTGATTGATCGTGGCTGAAACCGTCAAACCTTTCGCAGCAACATCCCGGAAGCGCCCCTCACTGAACGAGTGCACCATCGTTCGCGATTCCAAGCGCGCCTGGTGTGCATCCCGCAGCTTGTACTTCGCTTCGGAAATTTCCATCCCCTTTTGCTCGGCCTCGTCGACGAGAGCGATCGCCCGTTGTTCAGCGGTCTCGAGACTATCCATCAACCCGCGCATCGCCTTCGCTGCAGCAAAGCCTTTGACATTCTGGCTTTCATTGTGACACCGGCTGCATACGGCGTCCGCTGTAACCCCGAGCAGCTTGTTTGTGGCGATGATAATATCATGATTGCCGTGACAGGTTTCACATTCCGGCAGTTTCCTGTCATCAAATGCCTTCTTGTGCGGACTGGAGGAAAAGAGGTCCGCGTTCAGGGCGTGGCACGATCCGCATACTTTGGAGACAGATTCGATGCCAGGAGGTGTCGCCGCATGATTGCCATGACAGCTATTGCACGCCGGCGCGCCGTTGTCGTGTTTCTGGAGCAACGCGATGCCGTGAACGCTCTTGGAGAATTTCTCGTACTGATCCGTTGGGATCTTGTACTCTTTCATGTAGGCCGCATCGCTGTGGCAGTGTGAGCATGTGCCGGGGATATTGCCAGGATAAACAGACGATTTCGTGTCCTTCGCGGAAAGGATGTTGTGACTCCCGTGACAGCTTGCACACTGTGCGACCTTGAAATCGCCCTTTGCGTTCCTCATCCCGTGAACGCTCGTCCTGTATTTGTCGAGCTGATCGACAGGCAGAGACGGATTGTACGTCCGCATGAACGCTGCGTCGGCATGACACTTCGTGCACGTCTTGACGATGTTCAGCGGGTAGACCGGCGAAGCAGGATTCTTTACCGGGACAATCCCGTGCGCATTGTGACATGTTACGCACTGAACGATATGCTCCTTGCCGTTCGTGGCAAGTTTACCGTGGACGCTTATCTGGAGATTCGCAAACTGGTTGGTCGGCAGCGATGACCCCAGCTTCTTCATTTTCTCTGCATCACCATGACACTGGGCGCAGGCCTTTGATATCTCATCTCCCTTCGGAACGCCGATGAAGCCGGCTTTCTTGTCCATCGCCTTTTCCATATCATCCGTCTGCGCATTGCCTCCGTGGCAGCCAGCGCACGAGATCCCCTTCGCGTGATGGATGTCGTGCTTGAACATCTCCACAGGCTTGCCGCCGACGGACTCGTGGCAGGTAAGGCATTTATCCTCTGCCAGAAGGATCACAGAGGCGCCGACCAGGAGCGCGAGCAACGAAACGAGTATTCGGGCAGGTTTGGTCATAGCATCCACCCGACGATTGTAAGTGCAAGAATGTAGAGGACGATGAAAATTCCAAAGTAGTTTATGAGCCGATTCGGCTCGCCGCGCGAGCTCTTCCTGTCCCAGAACGGAACAAGCAGCCAGAGCAGTCCACCCAGGCCAAAGACCGCAATCCCGAGCACTTCGCCGTCGAAGAACAATATTTTCCCCGGGATGTACTTCAGCGTTTGGAACATGAAAAGAAAATACCATTCCGGCTTGATGCCCGCCGGGGCAGAACCGAACGGATCTGCTTTCTTGCCCAACTCCCATGGGAAGAAAACCGCAAGGACCGCAAGCAGATTCAGCACAACCAGCCAGAAAAGCAGGTCGCGCAGGAGGAAGTTCGGGAAAAAGGGCATCGTCTTCCGCTCGGTGGCGGGGACGTGTTCATGCGAAATCGGCTCGCTCATCCCCTGACGCTGGACAAGAAGCAGGTGAATGCCCAGCAATACTGTAAAAATCCCAGGGAGGACGGCCACGTGAAAACCAAAGAACCGCGAAAGCGTCGCACCGGTGACATCGTCGCCTCCACGCAGGAACACCATAATCGGTTTGCCGACGACCGGGACAGCCCCCGCGATGTCGGTTCCCACTTTCGTCGCGAAAAATGCCAGCTCGTTCCAGGGGAGCAGGTAGCCGCTGAAGCCGAACCCGAGCATCAGGAAAAACATCAGCATACCCGTGACCCACGTGATCTCTCTCGGCTTGCGATATGCCTTCTCGAAGAACACGCTGAACATGTGAATCATCGCAGTAAGAATGAACAGGTTCGCCGTCCAGCTGTGGATGGACCTGATGAGCCACCCGAACTGTACTTTCGACATGATGAACTGGATGCTTTCGAACGCGAGCTGTTCGCCCCCTTTGTAGTACAGGAGAAGCAGGATGCCCGTCACGACCTGGATGATGAACAGGAAGAGCGACACGCCGCCGAAATAGTACCAGATCGAATGACGATTGACGGGGACATACTTCTTCCCCATATATTCAACGAGGGTGCCGAGCTTGACCCGCTCGTCAACCCAATCGTAGAGTTTTGACCCGAGCGTTTTCATGCTTTTTTGGAAATGGAAACTTCATCACCCTGGATGACGACTCTGTATTCATCGAGCGGCCGCGGCGGTGGTCCCGCGACGTTTCGTCCGTTCAAATCATAGCGCCCGTTGTGACACGCACACCAGATCAACCCCATGTCCTTCCTATACTGCACGGTGCAATCCAGATGCGTGCATGTCGCCGAGAACGCGCGAAACTCTCCTGCCGCGTTCCTCACAAGGATGACCGGTTTGTTGCCAAAGCGGACGATGACGCCGCTGTCCTTCTCAATCGCGCTCACCTTCCCCGCTTTCACGCTCGTCACTTCCACTTCCGCCTGCTTCGGCGGTTTCAAATAGGCGAACACCGGATAGAGTACGGCTGCGAGCCACGCAAGAAGTCCACCTCCCAAAACATATTTGAGGAAGTCCCGCCTGTCGTTGTCCGGCTGTCCCGTCGGCATTGATTCGCTGTTCATGCGGTGTCGGTTCTTTCAGTTGCTCGAAGTTCGGGCAAATGTTACTGGCTGTTGTGGCAATCGCTGCAATTCATTGACTTCCACGCATCACCGATATCCACTGGATGCTTGTACTCAATCCCACTGATGTCCATTCGCATCTTGTCTTTTTCAAACTGCTGCGCGAGGATCGTATGACACACGTTGCAGTCACGCGGAAGCACCTTCCCTTCATCCGACACGTGCTTGCCGTCGTGACAACGGAAACACCCGGGATAATACATGTGCCCGATGTTGTCGTTGAACTTCCTCCAACTCACATGCATTTCGGGGAAATAGTCCCTGCTGTAGATCTTCTGAAGTTCCTCGACTGCCCTGCCGATTTGTGCACTCTTCTGCGCCATCACGGCGGGATAATTTGTGCGGTAATATTCTTCTACGAGAAGTTTGATACTGTCAAGCGCTACTTTTTTCGTCGTGTACGGCTGCTCAAGCGTCTTCACGGCAATGCTCTTCACGTTCGGCAGCTCGGGGTCTATCCACCCAAGCGACATCTCGTGGTTCACGGACCGGGCCGGCGGATGATAGATATGCGTGGGACGGTTGTGGCAGTCGATGCAATCCATCCGGCGCATCTTCGCCTTCTTCAATTCATCATCACTCAACGGTGCGTCTGTAGATTTGTATGTGACGACTTTTCCTTCGGGGGACTTCACCTGTACCCACGGGATCACCTGGCGCGTTGAGTCGAGCGTCGCGTAGGTCACCGTATTCGCTATGTTCATATGCCAATGGATGCCTGACGTCGGGCCGGCCTCTGAGTTTCCACCGCCGACTTTGATTGCAAGACTGAGCGTCCATTTCGTGTTCTTTTCGTCCGACGTGAAATAGGTATTCTGAATCTGTTTCTCGCTGAAGAAGTGCTTCGGCCAGTGACACTGCTCGCACGTCTCCTGCGCAGGACGAAGATTCTCAATTGGCGTCGGAATCGGCCGCGGGAATTTATTGAAAATCGATGCATATACCTGATATGCACCCGACAGTTTTGATCGGACGAACCAGCCGGCCCCCGGACCGATGTGGCACTTCACACATCCTACACGAGCGTGAGGCGAATTCTGGTACGCCGTATACTCCGGCTCCATCACCGTGTGACAGGTTGTGCCGCAGAAAGCATCAGAATCGGTGTGCTCGTAGGCCTGGTAGCTTCCGAACGCTGAGAGCATGAGGAGGGCGATCGTTCCTATGGAAAACACGACGAAAGCAGTCCGATGCTTCGGATTGTTCAGATCGATCTGGGGAAGACGTGTTTCCGGCTTCCCATCGTGCACCCTCTTGCGCTCACGCATGATGCCAAACACGAGAATACACAGGCCGATCAACAGCACCGCCGGCAGAAGGACGAAAGCGACAATCCCCATATACGGCTTTGGCGATTCTGCGAGCGTTTCGAGGACCATCAGGAAGACGATGAGCCCGAGGCTTACAGCAGCCACTGCCGCGCCGACAAGCGTTACTGGATTATAGAATGACGCCGGGAAGATTCTTTTCATTGGATTTGCCATGAACGTTCGGTGCAGGACTCGTTGACGATAACGATAATACTATCAACAGCCCACATTTGCAATGGTTTTCTTGCCCATCACTGATAGGCGAAGATCATTGCATAGATGATCCAAACGACGATACTGAATCCGATCGAGAGCGCTGTCCATCCAAACAGGCGGATCGCTCTGATGACGATCGGAGGATATGGTTCGACGAGGTTCTCGGCAAGTTTCCCCGATTTCTCGAGAGCTTTGAACTCACTCGGCTTGTCCTCCTTCAGGTCCTCAACCGTCATGCGGCCAGTGAAGATGACGATATCCATCGGAAATTTCTCAGGTCGCAGATGAGTATTGAAGAAATGCACAGTAAAAATGAAACCGACCGCGAGCAACGCTTCGTCGCTGTGTATGATAGTCGCGACGTTCAGCATCCAGCCGGGGAAGACCCTCGTGAAGAGCTCGGGGAACCAGAGCGTCAATCCCGTCGAGCCGATCACAGCAATCCCCCAGAAGACGGCGAAATAGTCGAACTTCTCCCAGTATGTCCACCTCCCGTACTCAGGACGCGGCCCTTTGCCGAGGAACCACTTGAAATTCCCGATTAAATCGTGTAAGTCTTTCTTGTTGAACAACATGGAGTCCGGTCCGAACATCAGGGCCTTCCAGGATCCGTACACCTTGTTCTTCATCCTTACAATATCGGTGATATGGGCGATGAAGATTCCAATCATGGCGACTGCTGCAACGCGGTGGATATACCCGGCCGATTCGTAGCCTCCAAAGAGCCTTGAAAGAAACGCAGCCCAGCCGGTATATGCGAACTTGAGTGTCATCCCTGTCAGCGCCAGGCTCATGAAGCTGATGATCATGATGACATGAAGCACCCTGTTCAGTCGCTTGAAGCGCAGGAATTGATTTTCTCCAGTACCGTATGCTGACTCAGGCCCGGTCACTTGTTCCATCCTCTCTTTTCTCTCCTTCGTCCTTTGATCCGGATTTCTTCCGCCGATCGCGCTGCATCTTCAACGCCCTCGGGAGCCACAGAAGGGTGTGGACGCCGCCAATGAAGAACGTCCCGATGAGCAACGACGTCATACCCCAGAACGTCCAGAAGAGGAACGGGTACTTTTGCGGATCATGATGCGTCGCGTGAGTGAGATAGCCTGCGAAACGGCGCGTCGCTCCTGAGTGGCACTTCTGGCATGTGGCCACCACATTTTCACGGCTCAAATGCGAGCGCGGATCTGTCACTGCGAGGATGTCGTGTGCGCCGTGACAGTCGTAGCATTTCGCTGTCTTCGTGTAACCAAGTTGTGAGACCTTGCCGTGGTACGTATCGAAGTATGTCTTCGCGATCGCCTCATGACATCGACCGCATTGCGTCATGATTTCGAGTTTAAAGCCCGTGGCATCGACACGCCTGATCGTATGGGCGGTGTGACAGTCGCTGCACACTGGGAGCGGTTTGTCGGTCTTCCCGACTTGCTGGGCGTGGATGCTTGACTCAAACTGTTCTTCAATACCGTGGTGGCATCGGCCGCATGTTTGCGGCACGTTGCGCGGGTTAACGCTCGACAGCGTATCACTCTTCGGCAGGATGCTGTGCGGAGTGTGACAATTCGTGCATGTGGCAGTCACTGTCAGTCCGCTCTTCATCAAGCCTTTGCCGTGAATGCTCTCCGTGTAATGCTCGATGATCTCGTGCTGGCCGCCCGTATAGCGGACTGCGGCCTTGTTTCCTTCCCGGTGGCACTTCGCGCACAGAGCGGGAATGTTTGTCGGGAATGTCGGTGAGTCCGGACTCAACTTCCCCTTCACATCGTGTGTACCGTGACACTCTTTACAGCTCGGTCCGTTCGGATCGTTTTTCGCAACCAACCGGCCGTGCGTGCTGACCTGGTATTGCTGTCCGATTTCCGCGTGACACGAGGTGCAATCAACTTTCTTCGTAATCGTCTCACACGGGCGGACATGCGACACGCTCACCTCGGAATGACACTGGCTGCAGGAAACTTTGGAGTGACGTGAGAATCCAAGCTGATCGCCGGCCACGAACAACGAGCGGCCGTCTTTCGACGATTTCAAATTCTTGTTCTGATGACAGCGCAAACAGTCCTGATCCGCCATGCCCTGCGTGTAGAACACCTTCCGGATCTTGTGCGGCTGATGACAATCGACGCAGGCCGGCAGAACGTGCGCCTGTTTCTCCCACAGTTCGCCGCGGATCACTTTGCGATGCACGATCTCGATCTGCGCATGACATTTCGTGCAGGTCTTGGAAATGTTCGCACGCGAAATCGACGATGCCGGATCCGTATGCGGCAGGATTGAATGAGGTGTGTGACATGATGCGCAGTTGGGTGCGACGATCAATCCTTTTTGGAACAACGCCTGTCCGTGAATGCTCTCTGAGAAGTTCTCAAGGATGTGATCCTGGTGGATCGTCCGCTGCAGGCTCACCGGCGATCCTTCCTTGTGACATTTCCCGCAAAGGAACGGAACCTGCAAGGCAGAGATCGGAGACCGCGGATCCTTCGCAGGAAGAATATTATGATTCCCGTGACAGTCCTTGCATTTCGGCGCGAGCTGATCTCCCCTGGCGACCGCCTTTCCATGCAGCGATTTCGAGTGGAGCGCCTCCTCAGATGCGTGACAGGTGCCGCACCGTACAGGCTTCACTCCCGGATCGTGCGGCAGGTCTTTCCCGGCTAGATCTTCGTGGCATGCAATGCACTTCAAGGAGGCGTGAATGGACTCGCCAAACTTCTTCTCATCAACGAAGACAGAGAATTTCTTCGCTCCGGAGGATCCTTCGAGCGATTTGTCGTTGTGACAGCCGAGACAATCGGAATTCTCCTGGGCCCGCGCGGGCATCGACAGGAATCCGGCAGCGACAACGAGAACAACAGCGGCATGCGCCATCCGGTCTCGCAGGATTCTGACGTGGTCGATATGGTTGGTCAGGAATCTCATCCCCTACTTCTTCGCCTCGGCCCGCGCTGCTTCTGCGCGCTCACGTTCGGCTTCTTTCTCGAGCTCAGCCTTCATTTCTGCATGGTGGATCGCTTCGAGTTCCTTCGGGTGTTCATCCTCCATCTCCTCTTCCGTCAGCGTTCCCTTCCAGAATGCGAGATTGATTGGATAGACATCCGGGTTGAAGATCACGAAATAGAAGTGCCAGACGATGATCGATAGTGTTGCCAGCCACGCTTCATAGTAGTGGACTTCTCTGGCAACGTCCCACCATGTCTTGGTAAGCAAGCCGAGGAACGTGTTGTCGAACCAGAGAATCGTTCCAGTCGCTGCCATCACGATGGTTCCCCAGATAAGAGCCCAGTATTCGCTCTTCTCGATATAGCTGAACCGGCCGAATTTCGGCTTGACGTTCGATAATCCGATATTGTATTTGAGAACGGCGATCGCATCCATGAAATCATCGAGCGACGGAAGCAAGTCACGAATCAGCTCTTTGCCCCGCGGCACGAAGAAAATGTAGTAGAGGTGGTAGAGACTCGCTCCCACCATCACAACTGCAGCGATCCGGTGGAAGATTCCACGAAGCTCAAACATGACCGGGCTGATATTGCGGAGCGGCACCACCCACCATGCGTCGGGATACTTCAGGGCAAAACCTGTGAGCACGAGCGTGATGAAGCTTGTGAGCAGCGTGACATGCTGGATCCTCTCACTGAACGTCATCCTGAGATAGAGCCTGTGTGCAACCGGCGGCCGCGGAATCAGTCCGCGCCGATACATGAGCTGGCGCCTCGACTTCCTTATGAAGTCGATCAGATTGTGGAAGAACATCCCGCCGACGACAACGAGGATAAGAATGATGTACATCGTCGAAACATAGTACAACGCCGAATCGGATTTCTCTGTCGCGATAACGTGGACCGCACCGCGCGTGAAGTTCTCGTTGGCTCCCGGATGACATCTGCCGCACGTCTTGATAAGGTTCGTCTTGTTGATACTCGACGTCGGATCGCTTGACGGCTTGATGTCGTGCACGCCGTGGCAACTTGCACAGTTCGCCACCTGAACGGATCCCGCTGATGTCGCAAGACCGTGGTAGCTATCGGAGAAACTTTTGAACCTGTCGTTCGCAAGTCCGTATTTCTGACTGAGCTTCACGGAACTGTGACACGGTGAACAGACCTGGCTCGAAACGTTCGCCGCCGCGACGGGCGAGCGCGGATCTGTGTGTTTCAGAATGTTGTGCTCGCCATGGCAGTCGGTGCACACGGGAGCGGAGGTCACTCCGTTCCTGACCGCCTGGCCATGGACGCTCGACTCAAATGCCTTCGCAATTTCCGCGTGACACCTGGCGCACGTTTGTGGGATATTCGCTTTCGCCACGCGCGAGGTCGGGTCCGACCCTTTCTTCATCTCGTGGCTGCCGTGGCAATCGACGCAATTGGCTGCTTTTGAATTTCCGCGTGCAAGTGCGGAACCGTGAACGCTGCTCTCATACGCAGCAATGAACCCGGCAGTCGGTGAAATCCGGGCGCGAACGTTCGGGTCGTCGAGATGGCACGAGAGACAGAGCTTCTGCTGAACGATTTTAAGCTGTGTAGAATCCTGTGTGGCCGACGTGTGGACGATGGGATTGCGATGGCAGTCGATGCATGATGGCGCTCCCTGGATTCCTGCGACCTGTGCATGGGCGTGCGATGAATTCACGAACGTGCTTTTGACGTCGCCGTGGCACGACCCGCAGAATTCCGTGAGCTTCGCAGAATGAAATTTCGAATCCGGTGACTTCGGCGAATGGACATCGTGCGTGCCGTGACAATCCTTGCACGTTACTGCCCCGCCACCAGCCACATTCATCTGGGGATGGAACTGATGCTTCAGGGGAGCATCTTTGTGACAGGTGAGGCACTTGACAGGCTCGATCTTCTCTTTGTGCGGAACATTCTGGGCATCGAATCCTGCATGGCACGCGACGCAAACAAGCTTACGATGCATCGAATTGTTCAGCGCCCCGGCATCGACGAACAATGAGACCTGTTTCCCCTTTCGTTCCATCGAGAGGCTCGAATCGCTGTGACACGCCAGGCATTCTTCTTTCGTCTGAGCGTTTGCAGAAACGATCATCGAAAGGCATGCGAAGATAGCGAACAGGAGTCGAATTGGGGTAAGATGCGTTCTCATTGTCCTTTGCCGTGCCGCTGAATTTTTCTACACTTCAACAGGGTATACATTTTCAACTCAAAACTCGCAACTCTCGTGCCAGTAACAGCAATCTCCGCGCTCCCAAAAACCTTAACAAATGGCAAAATACTCGGAATATTGCCACTCTTCGTTTCTTCTGAGCGAGAACAAGGCCATTTTTGTTCTCATATCAGAGAAAGTGACAATGGACCCGATCCGCCGGACATGGCGGTACGATGACCTTGGAGAAGATGCACTTTAGGGGATTCTCATCGGGGAGGAGCGAACAGTTCAGCCCTCAAGCGTCGGGGCTTGCGATCAGCAACTATTCAGCTTGATCTTGAAGCCATCGAACTAGCCATTGGCTTTGCTCTGACAACGAGGACACCTGGATCGGGTCGGCTCGTTCAGTAGCAAGTCCGCCGGAATCTCTCGTCCACACTGCACGCACAGTCCGAACTTCCCCAGTGTCATCCTTTCAAGCGCTTCCCGCATTGTCTGGACAGACCTCGACGGTTTGCGTGAAAGCAGGTGTGCCTGAAGAACTACGGAGAATACTTTGTCGGGTGAAGGATCGGGCTGAGAGACGATACTCCTCATGCGGAGTTCATTCAGCACATCGACAAGAGACTGATGGTACGTCTGGCGCAGGGTTGTATCAAGCTGATGTAGCATGGCCAGCTTGATTCGGCTCATATCAGCAACGCTTGTCACGGTGATACCCCCTTTCAGAAGGTGAGGAGGTCGCGGCGAAACGATGAAGCGCCCCTCATCAGGGACGTCCACCAAGGAGTTTCTGCACTGCATCCGCTACAGCGTTGACATCGAAAGGCTTGTAGAATACGAAGTCCGCGAGATCTCTGATCGACTCTTCGATCTCGGGAGAAAGCTGGCGATAAACACGGAGCAGAACGACCGGCACTTTCAGCCGGCTGGTCCGTAGCACCGTCACCTCTTTGAGAATATCCGATGGAAACGAGAACAAGTCAACGAGCAGGAGAGCCGGAGCCTCTTTCGTGATGGCATCCTTCAGATTGTCCAGCTGTGTCTCGCACGCGATCTCGTACTGATCCTCCAGCAACAGCGAAAGGCTCTTCGCCAACGCAACATCCGGACTGAAGACGAGTACCTTCTTTCGCACTTCACGCTGCAAGAGCCCCTCCCGGATCACACTCTCTGTTACGCTTGTTCCCATGGCAATCGACAATCTCACTTTCACCAAGTAAATTGCTCAAGATGCGTGCCACCTTGAATACGTTGAGAATTTCATCGCCAGGCATCTGTAAGCACTCACCGTGCGCTGATTTGTGAGCTTGCGCTTTGCGTACTGTCAAGCGTTTTCCCGAATTCCAATAACTGCTTTCCTAAATTCTCAAAAACAGAAAGCCCACGGGAGCCATGCAAATCAAGTGATTACCTCGCTTGCTGCGAGCCCGTGGGCGGACAAAAAACACGAAGGCAGGGTTCTCAGACCTTCAGCGATTCAGCCTGAGAACTCCTGCCTCATGAATTCCGAAATTACTTCAGCAGCGTCATCTTCTTTGTTGCCGTAAACCCATCAGCCTGCAGATGGTAGAAGTAGACACCGCTTGCAACCGCGCGTCCGTCATCGGTCTTGCCGTTCCAGGTGATGCGGTAGTTGCCGGCAGACATGGTCTGATTGACGATAGTTGCGACGATCTCTCCGGACAATCCATAGATCACGACCTTCACGGGCGACTGCTTCGGAAGAGCAAAAGCAATCTCGGTCGTCGGGTTGAACGGATTCGGATAGTTCTGGTTCAGGGCGAATTCGGTCGGGATTCCGCCGCTCGTCTCAACACTGGTCACGACGCTGACACTGGCGTAGCCGCTCTCGTTGCCGGAGTTGTCGATCGCAGAGACTTTGTAGAAGTACGACGTCCCGCTTTGGGAAACCGCATCCTGATACAGCGTTGTGTGCACCACTGCCAACGGGCTTGTCCCGGCCGGATTGAAGCCCGGTGTTGTGCCGCGGTAGACAGCATATCCTGAGACGTCCGCATCTTCGCTTGCTCTCCACTGCAGAGTGACTGCGTTGTTCGAGAACGAAGCGGTGAGACCCGACGGCGTGGAGGGCGAGATGTTGTCAACCGAGTAGCCGCTGTCGGGCTGCGAGGAATAGACGATCGTTCCGCCAGCCGAATAGCCCGCGATATAGAAGACGGTCCATCGCTGACCGGAGGTCTTCGATGAATCGAAGATCGTCGGAGCAATGTACGAATACTGCGGGAGACCGGATGCCGGAATGGAACCGACGTACGTCCACACTGTGCCTGCCATGATCGCCGAACCACCGACCTTCACGGTCTGCATCAATTCCGTGAAGCTGCCGACCTTCTTGATCGAGTTCAGGCTCGGGAGTGTGGGATCTTTTCGGAACAATCCGTATGTCACGACCTGGTTATAGCTGTATTGCTCTGACGGGAAGGCGTTCCAGACAACCTGCACCTTCTTGCCGTTGTCGAGCGGAACATCCTTGATCGACGCGATGCTCGCTGCGCCGGCGCTCAACGTCATCTGTTCGAGCGATGAGGTCAATAGCCCCTTCGCATAGTTAAAGTTGTGGACACCGAAACTTCCGTCACTGTTTACAAAGTTGTAGTTGAAGATCGATGCCTTGTCGATTGTCGTCAGCTTGCGCTTTGCCGACGCCGGAGCTTTCGCCCAGCTTTGATAGGCGACCGTGTCGGACATCGAGCTGATCGTGGTTCCCGCCGAGTCACGCTTCGGCAGAGCCTTCAACAGGTTGGCCAGCAGCGTGCGCGTCTTTGTCTGCGTTGACTCGACAAAGTCGATCGACACGGTGCCGTGACACTCGACGCAGCCAGTCGGATTGAGGATTGTCGTCGTGTCCTTGCCGACGATGTTGTCGTAGGTCACCTTGAACGTGTGTCCGCCCAGCTTCGTCATCATTGTATCGGCGACCGTGAAGTTCGAAGCCGATGCTGCGAGATAGGAAGGAGAGCTCGCCATATGGCACGCTACGCACTTTTCCTTGATGTCGCTGTGCGAGGAGTTCTCGTATGCATAACCCGGAAGCTCCCAGCCTCCCCATGCTCCTATTGCCGCCACGACCTGCTGCGGCGTGCTTGCGGGCGTTGCATTGTACGTGTTCAACACATCCTGGTTGAACGGTGTCGTATTGACGCCCAGGAGCATCGATCCCTGATGCGAAGTGTGCAACGAGCCGCCGGTGCCGAGTCTTTCGACGTGGCAGCCAAGGCATGCATCGCCGACCGTTTTCGCTCGGAGCTGTGATTCGTTCGAACCGTTGTGAGGATCGTGGCAGGTCTGGCAGGTCATCGCTGTTCCGCCGACATATTCCACTTCGCCCGTTGCAGGCACAGTCTGCATCTTGCCTTGGATCGTCTCATACACATATCCCTGGCCTGTGTGGCAGTGTGCACACAGCAGACGATTGAAGTTGTTCAGACGTGTGCTGCCGTTCGAGCTTGATGTGGCATGGCGCGAGGCCGCATATGCATACCCAATCCCGTGACGATCGCTCGAGAAGTGACACGGAGCGCAAACATCGCTGGACCAGCTCTCTCCCAGCTTGTTGTTGCCCGGGACGGGGATGGTGGAAACGTGTTGCCCGGCCGGACCGTGGCAGTTTTCGCACTGGATGCCGGTCATGGCCATGGACTTCGGGTACTTGGTTACGAGCGTATCGAACGCACCCGGGCCGTTCTTCGGGAAGGTCGTCAGACCTTCAGTCTTTGCCAGATCATAGAATCCATTGTTGCCAACAGCCGTACCCGATTCAAATCCGATTGCGTGACAGGAGAAGCAGCTGAAACTGAAGTGGCCTGTCGGGTCATTGCCGCGAATCTTTATAGCAACCGCGTGATTGGTTTTTGACCAATCAGAGAATTTTGACGGCTCAACCAGGTGACAGGCGCAGCCGTTGGGTACGCCCTGGTTTGAAGTCATCGAGATTCCTTCGCCGACATATTTTGCGACTGTGATAACCGAAGTACCGGTCACAGTGCCAAGCTTCGTTGTCGCCGTGTAAGACGCCGTCCAGTCACCAACAGTATCCGGGACAAAGTATTCGATGGTGCCGTTCAATCCGGCAGCCGTGTCCTGGATGGTCTTCGTTGTGCCGTACGGGTTCTTCAGCGTCCATGTCGCAGTAAGCACAGGAACCAGCGTGTCGGCCTGTTTGGTGCCAGTGGTCGACCAGACTTCGGGTGCAACGACGACGCGCTGACCGTACCCGACCGTCCTCAATGAGGTGGTTGACTGATTCTTGTTAGCCGCCTTGAACCGGTCAGGGACAGAGACCATCTTGACCTTGCCGGTCTGCGTCTGCGCAAGAGCCAGACCTGTGAGTACCGAGAGCAGTACTACCAGGACCGTAGCAGTGAGTAAAAATCTCTTCATACAACCTCCCATGTGGGTATTCATATTGATCTTATCGAAATCGTCTTTGTGATCGGCAGTGCCCCGGCTCCAAGCCGGAGCACCACCATCAGTTCACGCATCGTCTTACTTCAGCAGTGTCATCTTCTTTGTGGAAACGAATCCATCGGCCTGCAGATGATAGAAATAGACTCCGCTGGCGACGGCGCGTCCATCGTCCGTCCTGCCATTCCATGTCACCCGGTAGTTGCCGGCAGACATTGTCTGGTTTACAATGGTGGCGACCACTTCGCCCGACAATCCGTAGATAACCACCTTGACAGGTGTCTGCTTTGGAACCGAGAAGGCAATCTCGGTCGTCGGGTTGAACGGATTCGGGAAGTTCTGATCAAGTGCAAACTCGGTCGGCACTCCTTTGCCCGTTTCGACATCCGTCACGACGCTGACACTCGCGTATCCGCTCTCGTTGCCCGAGATGTCGATTGCTGAGACCTTATAGTAGTAGGTCACGCTGCTCTGCGAAACCGGATCCTGGTAGAGCGGTGTGCGGACTTTCGCAACCGGCGTCGTACCAACCGGATTGAAGTTTGCGGTGGTTCCGCGGTAGATCGCGTACTGGTAGACATCGCTCTCAACATTCGCTGTCCACTTGAGGGTCACAAGGTTCGTCGCAAACGAAGCGGACAAGCCCGCAGGGATCGACGGAGCGAGATTGTCGACCGAGTAGCCGCTGTCGGGCTGCGTTGAATACATCGTCTGGTTGTCTTTCGTGTAGCCGGCGATGTAGAATACCGTCCAGCGTTGTCCCGAGACCTTGGTGGAATCGAAAAGCGTCGCTGCGATGTACGAGTACTGTCCCATAGCGGAAGCCGGGACCGAACCAACATAGGTCCAAACACTTCCACCCATCACGGCCTGGCCTCCCTGACCCGTCGTGGTCATCAGTTCAGTGAAGCTGCCGACTTTCTTGATGGAGTTAAGGCTCGGCAGAACCGGGTCCTTCCTCCAGATACCGTAGTTGACAACCGGGCTTGACGTATATGTTTCAGCCGGGAACTGTCCCCATGTGACCTGGACTTTCTTCCCATTGTCGCCGGGAACGTCTTTGATTGTCCCGATACTGGCGGCTCCGTTCGTCAGCTTCATCTGCTCGATGGAGGACGTCAGAAGTCCCTTTGCGTAGTTGAAGTTATGCACGCCGCCGCTGCCATCGTTCGTTACGAACTGGTAGTTGTAGGCGGCAGCCCGTTCGACCGTCGTGAGACGGCGCTTGGAAGCGGCCGGGACTTTCGAATTGTTCTGCATCCACACGGTGTCGGTGAACAGCGCTGCGGTTCCCTGGGGAGCTGTTGCCGAAATAGTCGAGTCGCGCTTTGGCAGCAACGCATAGAGCGTGTTGAGGAGGTTCTGCGTCTTCGACTGTGTGGATTCCACCAAGTCGATCGACACTTTTCCGTGGCACTCTGCGCAGCCGGTCGGATTCAGGATCGTGGTCGTGTCCTTCGAGGTGATGTTGTCGTAGGCCACTTTGAATGTATGGCCGCCGAGCTTGGTGATCATTGTGTCTGCCACCGTGAAATTCGAGGCGCTGGCCGCGAGGTACGTCGGCGAGCTCGCCATGTGACACAGGGCGCAACGTTCTTTAATATCGCTGTGTGAAGAATTCTCGTACGTATATCCCGGGAATTCCCATCCACCCCATGTTCCGACTGCTGCATTGTTCTGCTGGACTGAACCGGAAGGAGCGTAGAGGTATGCGTTGACGACACTCAGACTGAACGGTGTCGTATTGGCTCCGATGAGCATTGATCCCTGATGGGCCGTGTGCAAACCACGGGAGCTCTGACGCGTAATGTGGCAGCCGATGCACGCATCGCCGACAGTCTTCGCGCGAAGCTGCATTTCGTTCGAGCCGTTGTGCGGGTCGTGGCATGCGGCGCAGCCGATCGCCATCGGGTTTGCATAGACAAGCGCATTGGTCGCCGGAACAGGCTGTGCCTGACCGCCAATGACTTCGTTGATATAGCCCTGAGCTGTGTGGCAGCGCGCACACACCGGACGATCGGTAAACTGGGTCTGAACCCCTTCACTTGTCGAAATTGCGTGAGCCGAACCGGTCCATGCATAGCCGATGCCGTGACGATCTGAAGAGAAGTGGCAGGGTGCGCAGACATCGGGGGACAAGCTCTCATCCAACTTGTTGTTACCGTGCTGCGGATAAGAAGCGATATGCTGTCCGGCCGGACCGTGGCAGTTCTCGCACTGGATGCCTGTCATGCCCATGGACTTGGGGTACTTTGTCGTGAGTGTATCAAACGCACCCGGTCCGTTCTTCGGAAACGTCGTCAGGCCTTCTGCCTTCGCCACATCGAAGAAGCCGTTGTTGCCGACTGCCGTTCCTGTTTCGAATCCGATCGCGTGGCACGAGAAGCAGCTGAAGCTGAAATGTCCCGTCGGGTCATTGCCGCGGATTTTGATTGCGACAGCGTGATTCGTCTGGGACCACTGCTGGAAGTTGGTCGGATCCTGAAGGTGACAGGCGCAACCCATCGGGACACTCTGATTGGATGTCAGGGAGATACCTGCGCCGACAAACTTGGCGACCGTAATCGTGCTCGTGACCTGCGCCGCACTTCCTTTCGACGTCGTTGCAACCATGCTGACTGTCCAATCTCCCACCGTGTCAGGCACAAAGTAGACAACCTTGCCATTGAGACCGACTGCGGTGTCCGAAACGAGCTTTGTGACACCGAACGGATTTTTCACACTCCATGTAGCGCCCGTCGCTGTGAGCAACGTGTCGGTTTGCAGCAAGCCTGTTCCTGACATAACAAATGGAGCCAAGACAACCCGGGTGTTGAGTCCGACGGTCTTCAGCCCTGACGTTGACACGTTCTTGTTACCCGCTTTGTAGCGGTCAGGAACGGCAACGATTTTGATCTTTGCCGTCTGCACCTGAGAAAACACAGGGGCAACAACGACGAAGATCATGGCTACTGCGAGAGCACAGCCAAGTAGAAATCTCTTCATGGTACCTCCCTCTTGAATATTTTGAAGCTTCGGTGTAATGAGCAATCTTTGTTTCAACATACATTCGTCGTGAGTGCGATCGGGAAGGGACTGATTCAAATGGAGTCCCTTTTCAAGTCCAGCACAGACAGAAATCCCTGATGCTTTTGTCGAATGGCTGGCAAACTCATGCATGAATTCCCATATTTGCTATCGTGAAAGAGCAGTTGCTGAAGCAAAAAACCACTAAAATCTACGAAAAAAGGAGAATAAAACACTCGTAGTGTTGAGAAATTCAACAAACATCACCCCAAGGGGGCAGTAGTGCTGAATGTTTTCAACAAACGTGCCGACGAATTCCTGAACAATCTCGTTCATGGAATATGCGAAATCGAATTGAATTTGGCTCTTTTCCGAATGCGGGGAGATAGAGGATTATTGTTTTTGATTCGCCCACAAGCTGTAATTCCTATGATAGGAATCGGCGGAAGCGGCTGTTCAGGCCTGGGAATTGGAGAGCGGGATTTTTAGAGAGAAGAGGATTCAGTCGGAATGACTGACGGATTGAAAACGGAGGTCGTTTTCGTCGGGGGGTTGCAGGTCCGTCTGGAAATGGCTGATGACTACTCCTTCACCCACTCCTGTGTAGCCTGGCGCAACTTTTCCATTGCCATCACAACAGATTCTTCCGTGTCTGTTGGCAGCAGATTGATAATCTCCTCATGCACTGAGACATACATGGCCTTGAGCTGAGAACGGGCTTCAATGCCGGCAGAGGTCAGCCCAATGTCGACGATCCTGCGATCGGTACCTCCGGCCTCCTTCCGGACCATTCCTTTTTTCAGGAGACCGTCAATGATACGCGTGATGCGGCTGCTTGAAAGCCCCATTCTTTTCGCGAGAGCGCCTGCTGACAGCATCTCGCCTTCTTCCAGGGAGCGCAGAAGCTTGAATTCTGCTACTGTCAGATGGAGCTTCTCTGCAGTGCGCTCGATTTTCAGCTGACAGTTCTCAAGAAGCTCATACGTGAGGTCTGCCATCTGCTGTGCGAGTTCGTTCTTGCCGGCGGCCATAGTACCTTGCGAGAGGATGGTTGAGTTGTCGGCGGCTACCTGGGAACATCATGTCCGGACCCCTCCCTGCGGATCCGGGAATGCACATTCAGGCACCCCGCAGTTGCTTGCGACAACGATCTTATAAAAAGCCCACAGTCTGCTCAGCCAAATGAGTATGCAAAGCAGATCTGTGGGCGTATTTCTGTCTCTTGTTCTTCTGCGCAGACACGTCCCTCCCCCGATAATTATGGAGCAAGAACGTCTCGGCATACACGAACGCTCGCCTCACCTTGATCGAACCGAAGGCAGATCAATCAGAAGATGAAATTCACACCGTCGAACTCATCCTCCGGAACTTCGGGCGGAAACGCCCCGAAATTCTTCAATGCACTTTCATCGTCCACGAAATGAAACGCACCCAACTCATTCCCGCGGAAACGACGAAGATACAACAACGTTCCCCCTACGGCGACGGCGGCGAGTATTCCAGCAACCCACCAGCCCGATTTCATACAGTGACTCCTTCCACAACAACGTCGGCGCGCCCAGTACATCCCCCATACACCCGGGGCGCCTGTGAAACAAGGTCCAGCTCTCTAGTTCATTGCAGCAGTTACTTCAGCAGCATGCTCCGCTTCATGACCGTCTCCATCTTCGATCGAGAGCTCACGAAGCTTCCTGTAGAGTGACGACAGGGAAATACCGAGCAGCTTTGCGACTTTACGCTTGTCATTACCATTTACGCGCAACGCATCAATAATCAATGCTCTTTCGTACGTGCGGACAGATTCTTTCAGATTACCCGCAACCAGCCCCTCGCCTGAGCCGGGTGATTGCATTCTAGCTCGCTCCATTGTTTCCTCCTGGTTTCAATTCTGGTTACCACTTCGGTGCGGGAATATTGGATTATCCCGTTTGCAAAAAAGCAAGGAGCGTGCCATCGGGAAAAATATGCAGGGGGAAATTTCTACGGTCAAATTTTCGCAAAAATGGCCATCCGAATTGTCAGATGGCCATCGACTTGCTTATTATTAGGAAGGAGTAAAGAAGAGAATTCTCAAAGATTAGAAAATTGACTCACCTCGGCGAAGCTTGCTAGATGACAAGATTCATGATCGCACGAGATGCAGACCTTGTGACAGGACTAGCCCCACTCCGTCAGCAGACTTTCAAGCCGCCACTACCGTGTTGGTATTTCAAGCTCTTCCATCTTCCGATAGAGAGAGGACAAACTCACACCGAGGGCCTGAGCTGTTGCTTCCTTATTTCTCTCGTGCTGGGAAAGGACCTGTTCGATATACGTCCGCTCAAATGCCTTCACGGCATCACGAAGTGTTTGATGTCCGCCCGGAGGCAACGAAGAATGCTGCGCGCTCATTTGTCGGAAATACTCCGGCAAGTGCTCAAGGCCGATGAAATCCTTGTCACAAAAAATCACTGCGCGTTCGAGCACATTCTCAAGCTCACGGACTTCACCTTTCCACTGATA
>DATJQB010000311.1:0-2368 GCA_035506075.1 Bacteroidota bacterium
CCCGTTCCACTTCTCCTGCGTCAGCGATTGCGAGAAACTCTCGATGTTGGAATTGGAGGAGGGGAGGACGATGGTGGCTGTGAAGTTTCCCTGGCCATACGGGAGATCGACCACCTGTACCTCGTCGTTGGAGAAATAGGAGTAGGATCCCCCCTGAAACATCATACGGCACGATGTGCGCGAGCCACTTGAGGGGAAGAAGGAATCGTCGCGCGTTGCAGTGGAATCGAACCGATACGTCCAGGACCCCTTGAAATAAATCGCGTTGATCAGGTACATGACCATGTCGGTCGGGATTGGATCCTGAACGATCTCCGTGATCCGGCCGTGCGTATTCTCATCCACCCAGCCGTTGATCGTCTTCGCCGCTGTCGGGTCTGCGAAGTTCAGGCTTCTCACCGAGGCGTTGAAGTACTCCGCGTTCAGGTCCTTGAAATCCTGTTGGACATTCAGATCGGGTCGGTTCCAGATCGAATTTGCAATCTGCATCGCTACGACAGGGTCGAGGGTTGTCAGGAGTGCGATGAGGCTCTTGTAAGAGGCATTGATATCCGTCTGACTGAGGCCGGCGAGCGCGAGTGTGCGGGCGATCGAGTCCCTTGTCGCACCCCGTGCTCCGTTCAGCGTCATGCCGAATGCCAGCGAGACACTGACAGGCGAGATGAAGAGATTGCGGCCTGACTCTGTTCTGTTGACGGAATTGAAGAGCGCGAATCCGAATGTATTGCCGGACGAAACGAGGGATCGTTCGATTGACGTAAGCGGTCTTGATCCTCCCTGCTGCGGGTCCGATGCCGTGCCCAGATCCCTGCATCCGAGTGTGACGAGGAGAATCGCGAACGCGAGCACCGCGTGTGCCGATTTCATGGGCTCATACCTCCCTTCGGTGCGTGAAAGCCCGGCGTGAAGCGGTCACTGCGCCGTTACGCCCGGTTACAAAGTAACAAATCCTTTCCGGGGGTGCAAGAACGGGTCCATTTGGACTTCATAGGCGAGGCAATGCAAGAGGGGGGAAGCGAATCAGGGGTAAGACCGAACGGGGCTTTTCAAAGCCCCGTTCGGCAGAACAGGAATTACTTCGTATCCTTCAAAGATGTAACTTTGATCTTGTCTCCGTCCATCGTTCCTTTGACCATCACGAAGAGGTTGTTTTCTTTCTTCGTTTTGTTGAGGTACTCCAGGGCGATTTTGTCGCCGGCCTCGTCGAACTTGTGGAACTTGCCGTCGAAGACAAGGCCGTAGCCGCTGGCCATGCAGTTCTCCTCAAGCGCACAATCCTTCGTATGCTTCTTCGCCTTTGCTGCCGCTGTTTTCGCATCGCCGGTTTTCGTGAAGCCAGTCCCGCACATCTTGTCTGTGAGATATCCTTTGAGCGTTTGTACTCCCGTGCCGTCCTTCTTGTCCATCTTTGTCTGGGCACTCAGCAAAGACATGGCGAACACTAGTGCCATCCCGATCGCCGTAACCCTCATCAGTTTGTTCATGCCAAATCCTTTCCCGGATAGTGTGAGTGTAGCCGAATCTTCTGGTGGGCTCATAAGAAAGAACAATGCCCGCACGCCCGTGGTTCCGTCACTGCTGCAGCGATCCGACAGAGCCGGGTGCTCCCGTCAGCATCGCCTTGAGAACGGAGGGGTCAGCAGTCGGAAGCTGGCAGGCATAGTTTTCGCAGACATAGGCTGTCGGATTCCCGGCGATCTGCTGCAGGGAAGAGACAATGGGAATGAAGATCGCAAGTTCAACCTGCCCTGCCGCTCCATCGGCGAGCATCAGGACCTTGTTCGGCAGGAATTCAGAATGCACAACGCGAAGGAGTTCCTGCGTCCGCGGATCACTGGTCGCACCCGCAAGGATGATCTGCATCGGTTTCGTCACCCCGAAATCGAAGGCGACGAGCATCTGCGGGAGTGCGTGTCCCGCCGACATCAGCTGCTCGCCGAAACAGGAGAACGATTTCCCTGCGAGCGTTTCGAGCGATTGATTGTTTGTAAACTGTGCCAGCCGGAGGAGGTTGAGGATCGCTATGGAATTACCAGAGGGTTCAGCTCCGTCGTACCATTCCTTGGTGCGGACGAGAAGTGAGGCGTCGTCGCCGGAGGTGTCGAAAAACCCGCCGCGCTCGTGATCGAAGAAGAGACGGTTCTGAGCTTCTGCAAGCCGGAGTGCCTCCTTCAACCATTGAATGTCGAAACTCGATTCGTAAAGATCGATGCATGCCTGAAGGAGAAAAGCGTAGTCGTCGAGCTGACCGTCAATGCGGGCTTCACCATCCCGGTACCGATGTACGAGCAAACGTGCCGGACCATGTGTGAGGTGTTTGAGTAGAAACATGGCACACCTGATTGCTGCTTCAAGGTACCTGGGGTCG
>DATJQB010000312.1:0-5591 GCA_035506075.1 Bacteroidota bacterium
CTTCTCTTTGCGTTCATCAATTTCTGGGCTTACATAGCGTTTAGCCAATTCCTGCTGATCTGGTACGCCAATCTTCCGGAAGAAACCTCGTGGTTCATGAGCAGATGGAAAGACGGTTGGCAGTACGTTTCGATCCTGCTTATCATTGTCCAATTCGCAGTCCCGTATTTCGCGCTCCTCACCCAGGATTCCAAGATGGATTTGAAACGGCTGAAATTCATGGCCATCTGGATTCTGTGTGCACACTTCGTGGACATCTTCTGGCTCGTCATGCCGGCGTACGGCGAGGGTGTTCCTCTGGGCTGGATGGAGCTTGGATTTCCAATTCTGTTCGTCGGTTTGACGATGGCGGTTGTTGCCTACAAGTTGAATCACAACAACCTCGTGCCTATCGGCGATCCAAAACTCGAACGCGGTCTCCGCTTCAGATTATAGTGATGACGTATGGATAACAAGCCAGAATTAAAAGATGAAATAGATTTCCATGATCTCCTGCGCACACCGCGGAAGCTCTTTGGGTATTCATACATCTTGTTCGTGCTCGTGTTCGTCGTGCTGGGGATAGCATATATGGAAAACCTCACGGCGATTGGGAAGAACTCTGTCACTCCCTTTGTCGTGACCGACTCTTCTTCGTTTGTGCAGGATATCCCCTTCCAAAGCCCGAAGTCGCTGCCGCCGGTGGATGTCATGAAAGCGGGCGTACCGTCGGCCGACGCTGTGGCAAAAGGGAAAGAGTTGTTTCGAACGACGTGCGCCTCCTGTCACGGGGACAATGGGGAGGGAGATGGTCCGACTGCAGTGACGTTGAATCCGAAGCCGCGAAATTTCCACCAGCTCCAGGGATGGAAGAATGGATCGCGGGTCTCTCAGATCTACAAGACGCTTCAGGATGGGATTCCCGGCAGCGCCATGGCTTCGTTTAGTTACCTGCCGCCGGCGGACAGGTTTGCACTCATTCATTTTGTCCGCTCCTTGTCACCCGGCCAGCCGATCGATTCCCAGGCCGATCTCCAGGGACTTGAGACGACGTATCAGCTTTCGAAGGGGATGAATACGCCGGGCCAGATTCCGATCAAGAAAGCAGTTCAGCTGATTGAAGAGGAGACGGCCGCTGAAGTATCGAACGTCGCCGGGCTTCTCGCGTCTGCTGAGTCGCAGAAGGGGGCCGGCCCGCAGGTGTTCGACCGGGTTGCCAGAGACAAGAGCAGAATCCTCGCCGGACTGTTGGTCAACAACAGCGCTCCACTTCAGAACATCGATCAGTTCATCAAATCGGTTACAGCCCAGCCCCGGCAACTCGGGTTCAGGGCGGAAGTTGCACAGCTCTCCCAGTCAGACTGGGCTGCGCTCTTCCAGTTTCTAAACGAGCTCAAAGCTCGAAGAGGGTAGTCATGAAAATGTTTCGCAGTGTCGTACCTGCGTTGTGCGTTATCTTCTGTTTCGTGTCCGCGGCGCATGCTGACGAGCAGGCACATCCCAAGGTAGGGATCCAGGAAAAACTCGGACAGACAATTCCCCTGGACCAGGAGCTGTACGATGAAACCGGTCACCTCGTTTCATTGAAAAGTCTCATCAACAAGCCGACGATTGTAACGTTCGTGTATTTCCGCTGTCCCGGCATCTGCACGCCGCTGCTCAACGAGCTTACAAAGGTGGTCGACAAGACCGATCTCGTGCTTGGGAAGGATTATCAGATCCTCACGATCAGCTTCGATCATCGGGAGACTCCGGACATCGCGGCCGGAAAGAAAGACAATTACATGAACCTGCTGAAAAAGCAGGAGGATCCCGCCGGATGGAGATTCCTGACGGGAGACAGCCTCACGATACAGAAAGTCACTGATGGAGCCGGATTCTACTTCATGCGCAGCGGGAACGATTTCGTCCACGCCGGCGCGTTGATCGTCGTCTCACCGGAAGGGAAGATCACCCGCTACATCAACGGGATCCAGTACCTTCCCTTCGATGTCAAGATGGCTGTCTATGAAGCCTCGACGGGAAAAGTTGGTCCCACGATTGCGAAGATCCTGAGCTTCTGCTACAGCTACAACCCGGAAGGACATACGTACTCTCTGAACTTCATGCGCATCTCTTTCGTGGTGACGCTTGGACTCGTGGGGGTATTTGTTGTTGTCTTCATCGCACGACCACGTAAGAAGCAAGGGGAAAGGTAAGCGCTTATGGCGACACCCGCTGTGCTGGCTGGAGCGGAACCCGATTTCTATCACACCGTATCGAAGCGGAAGGGGATTCTGTCCTGGATCCTGACGACCGATCACAAACGGATCGGATTGTTGTACCTCGGGACCATCCTCATCTTTTTCTTTGCGGCAGTGACGCTCGGATTCCTGATGCGCCTCGAGATGCTCAAGCCCGAGGGGACGATCGTTCAGCCGCAGACATACAACACGTTCTTTACGCTCCACGGCATCATCATGATTTTTCTCTTCGTGATCCCGATCGTGCCGGCGGTGTTCGGCAATTTTATGATCCCGATCATGATCGGCGCGAAAGATGTCTTCTTCCCGCGGTTGAATCTCCTCTCCTGGTGGTTGTTTATCGCCGGCGGCATCATGGCGCTTGTTTCGGTCTTTCTCCCCGGAGGCGCGGCCGACACCGGGTGGACATTCTACGTGCCATACAGCATCCGGACCACTACAAACGTGATACCGGCGCTGCTTGCTGCCTTCACGCTTGGCTTCTCTTCAATTCTCACAGGATTGAACTTCATCACGACGATTCACCGGATGCGGGCGCCGGGGATGGACTGGTTCAAGATGCCGCTGTTTGTCTGGGCATCGTACGCGACTTCATGGATCCAGATCCTCGCGACACCGATCATCGGCATCACGCTCCTCCTTGTTGTGATTGAACGCGTGTTCGGTGTCGGGATTTTTGACCCGACGCTTGGCGGTGACCCGGTTCTTTTTCAGCATATGTTCTGGATGTATTCCCACCCGGCTGTCTATATTATTATCCTGCCGGCGATGGGAGTGATCTCCGAAATCATCCCCGTCTTTGCCCGACGGACCATTTTCGGCTACAAGTTCATCGCATACTCCAGCGTCGCGATTGCACTCGTTGGATCACTCGTCTGGGCCCATCACATGTTCACGGTTGGGATGAGCGACACCGGCATGTTTGTCTTCTCGTTCCTGACCTTCCTTGTCGCCATTCCAAGCGCCATCAAGATCTTTAACTGGGTGGCGACGCTGTACAAGGGCTCCATCGACGCAGATGTTCCGCTGCTGTATGTCCTTTCGTTCATCGTGCAGTTCTCCATCGGCGGATTCACAGGCCTGATGCTGGGCGCGCTCTCGGTGAACATCCACGTCACCGATACATATTTTGTCGTCGGCCATTTCCATTACGTGATGTTTGGCGGGACGGGCTTTGGATTCTTTGCAGCGCTTCACTATTGGTATCCAAAATTGTTCGGCAGGATGTATAACAAGGCGCGGGCCAGGATCGCGTGGGCGCTTGCGACCATTGGATTCAACACGCTCTACATTCCGTTCCTTATTCTGGGGTATCTCGGGATGCCGCGGCGGTATTATCACTACCTGCCGCAATTCCAGACCTTGCATCAGATTGCGACGGTAGGTTCGTGGATTCTCGTGCTCGGGATCATCATCATGTTCGTCAACCTCTTCATTGCATTGAAGAATGGCGCGAAGGCTCCTGCAAATCCCTGGGGTGGAGAGACGCTTGAATGGCATGTGCCGTCTCCGCCACCGCTCGAAAATTTCGATAAAATCCCGACTGTGACGAGCGGTCCCTACGATTACAGCAAGTACGAACAAGCATCAAAGGAGGCAGTTTGACCACGACTGCAATAGGCGTGCACACACAAGGTCATGTTCACCGGGACGATTACGGCTCGAAGATGGGGATGTGGCTGTTCCTCTTCACCGAGCTGATCCTGTTCGGCGGCATGTTTGTGATTTACGCTGTGTACCGTTTTTCGCATCAGCTCGAATTCGAGCTTGGGGCAAAGGAACTTGACACGCTTGTCGGGACGATCAACACGATGGTGCTGCTCACAAGCAGCCTCACCGTGGCAATGTCCATCACGGCAATTCAGCGCGGCAACAAAAAGCTTTCGATGCTCCTCGTCGGGATCACGATTGCACTTGCCCTGGTGTTTCTCGTGAACAAATATTTCGAATGGAGCCACAAGTTCTCTGTAGGACTTTATCCCCAGGCGCCTGAGCTGCTGTCGAAGCCGCAGGGAGAGATCCTCTATTTCGGCCTCTACTTTGTCATGACAGGGCTGCACGCTCTTCACGTCATCATTGGTGCGATTGTGCTTGCAGTCGATATGCGATTCATCCAGAAGAATATCATCACGAGCACATCGTACGTCAAACTTGAAGCCGGTGCGCTCTACTGGCACCTGGTTGATATTATCTGGATTTTCCTGTTCCCGCTCTTCTATCTCGTACATTAGGCCAGAGTATGACAGACCACACGACACCACAAGCACACGAGACACACGTCGTCGGTTACGGACAGTACATCCTGATCTGGGCCGGCCTGATGGCGCTGACGGGGGCAACGGTCGCATTCGCGGGACTGGAGCTGGGGCGCTGGATTATCATCACGGCGTTAACGATCGCTTCCATCAAAGGATTTCTTGTCCTGAGCGTGTTCATGCATCTTCGCTTTGAAGACCGCACCTTCAGATTGTTCGCTTCGGTGTCGGGGCTCGTGCTTCTTATCTTCATCGTGCTGACTTTTTTCGATTACGCATTTCGTTGAGGAATAATCCGAATGTTCCAAGGGACGTCCCCGTTTTCTGATTCCGTTGATGCCACGTTTTTGACAATCGTGGGCATCTCAGCGCTGGTTCTTATCGGCATCCTGGCGTTCATGGCGTATTTTCTTGTGCGCTACAGCCGCAAAAGAAACCCGCACCCTGAAAACATCGAGGGGAATGTCCCCCTTGAAGTTGCCTGGACAGCGATACCGCTCGTCCTGTTCATGGGGATGTTCTACATGGGATGGAAGGGGTACCTCGACGAAAGACAGATTCCGGACGACGCAATTCCCATGAGGGTCACGGCCCAGATGTGGTCATGGACATTCGAGTACCCGAACGGCGTGAAGGCTGATACCTTCTACGTGCCGGTCCGCGTGCCCATCAAGGTGACGTTGCACTCGGTCGACGTCAATCACTCGTTCTTCATTCCGTCGTTCAGGATCAAAAAAGATGTGATCCCGAACCGGGAGAACACGATGTGGTTCAGAACTGTGGAAGTTGCGCAATACGATATCGCATGCGCGGAATATTGCGGGCTCCGCCATTCCTACATGTACAACAAGGTCGTCTCGATGGACTCCGCCGGATTTGAATCCTGGTACAAGAAAATCTCCGAGGCTCAGGCAAAGCCCTACAAACCCTTGTTGGCACAGTCACAGTAAACCTCCTGTAGAAGGAGGATCATAACAGAGACAACTACGATGGATCTTCTCAAGACAATTGCCATTCCGCAGTCGGTGGAGCACTTTCATGTCCTCATCCTCATCGGGGGACTTGTGTCGATCGTGTTATACCCGTACCTGGGACTCCTCCTGGGGTCGTCGCT
>DATJQB010000313.1:0-12225 GCA_035506075.1 Bacteroidota bacterium
GGTACGGACAAATTCCGACCGGGTGAAATGGCTCCGGAAGGTGATCATGGAGCTGATGATGTCCCGCTGGCCGAACGTGAAAATCGTCCGCGAGATGGCGGAGAAACTCGGCATCGACAAACCCCGGTTCGTCAGCCTCGAGAGGGACGAAGCGGAAGATGCGTGTATTCTTTGCGGAACCTGCGTGAACATGTGCAATGATGTCGTGAAGGCAGGGGTGTTGGGATTCGCGAACACGGGCATCAAGCGCGAGGTTGTTCTTCCGTTCAACGAGAAGTCGGATCGCTGCATTGTCTGCGGGTCGTGCGTTCGGGTGTGCCCGACCGGTCACATGAAGATGGTGTATGAAGAGTACCGGGGTCAGAAGGCCGAGTTTACACTCGGGCCCAAAACGCCGATCTATGTGCCCACGCTTCAGGCTGTTCCCCGCGTCCCGGTCATCGACACAGCCTCGTGCATTCACTTCCAGACGGGCGGTTGCGAGACCTGCGCGAAGGCATGCGAACCGAACGCGATTGACTTCAAGATGGAAGATGAATTTGTCGATATCGAAGTCGGCCAGGTCCTCGTTACAACAGGATTCGATCTGTTCGACGCAGGAAAGATGGCGCAGTACGGCTATGGAAGGCTCGACAACGTCTATAGCTCGCTGGAGTTTGAATCGATCCTCAACTCCACGGGTCCGACGGGGGGCAAGGTGTTGATGAAAAACGGACAGGAGCCGAAAGCGGTCGGCATCATCCACTGCATTGGTTCGAGGGATGTCAATCATCACGCCTACTGCTCCAGGGTGTGCTGCATGTATGCATTGAAGTTTGCACACCTTGTCCGCGATCGTACCAGCGCAGCGATCTACCAATTCTACATCGACATGCGCGCGTTCGGCAAAGGGTATGAAGAATTCTACAACAGGCTCCTTGACGAGGGAGTAACGATGATTCGCGGCAAGGCGGCTGAAGTTGTCGAAGGGACGTGGAACGGAAACGGCGAGCCATCGTTGAAGATCCGCTGTGAGGATACGCTGATTGGAAAGTTCAGGGAAATTCCTGTCGACATGGTGGTGCTCTGTAACGCGATTGAGCCGCGCGAAGACAGCGGGGTCATCAAACGCCTCTTCTCGATAAGCAAGAGTCCGGATGGATTCTTCCTTGAGCGGCACCCGAAGCTCGATCCGACATCAACAGCGACCGACGGCGTCTACATAGCCGGATGTGCCCAGGGCCCGAAGGACATCCCCGATACCGTTGCGCAGGCCTCCTCGGCGGCGGCCAGGATGCTGTCATTAATCTCAAGAGGAGAAGTGGAAATCGAGCCGGTGCGGGCGTTCGTGCAGGAGGAATATTGCAGCGGCTGCAAGATGTGCAACGGTCTCTGTCCATACGGGGCAATCGAGTTCATCGAAGAAAAGAATGCTTCCCATGTCAACGAGGCGCTCTGCAAGGGATGCGGCACGTGCGTTGCAGCGTGTCCTTCCGGCGCGATGACAGGCATCGGGTTCACGGACGAACAGATCCTGGCGGAGTTGGACGGATTGATGATATAGTTCCGCGGTCAGCGGAAGAACAACGCTTTCAACGAAAGGTGTTAGGCTATGGCATTCGAACCAAAGATCATCGGATTTCTGTGCAACTGGTGCTCCTACACGGGGGCTGATCTCGCCGGAGTGTCGCGCATGAAGTCTGCTCCCAATGTCAGGGTGATCCGGACGATGTGCAGCGGGAGAGTCGACCCTGCGTTCATTCTCAAGGCGTTTCAGCTCGGCGCCGATGGCGTGATCGTGATGGGGTGTCATCTCGGCGACTGTCACTACCAGGAGGGAAACTACAAAACGATCCGCCGCCTGCCGTTCCTGCAGAGGCTGGTGAAGGATTTCGGCATCGACCCGAAGCGACTTCGCCTTGAGTGGGTTTCCGCCTCCGAAGGGGACAGGTTTGCCGCGATTGTGAACGAGATGACCGAAGAGATCAGGAATCTCGGTCCGTTGCATCTTTCTGTCCATAATGAAATTCAACACCCCGTTGCGCATCCATAGGACGTAACGGCCGATCAAGGTAAAGAAGGAGAGTATCATGGCGAAGCCGAAGTTGGCACTGTACTGGGCGGCGAGTTGCGGCGGTTGCGAGATCGCTGTGCTCGATATTCATGAGAAAATTCTCGATGTGGCGAATGCGTTCGATATCGTTTTCTGGCCGGTCGCGCTGGATTTCAAGTATGATCACGTAAGGGCAATGGAGGACAAGAGCATCGACCTCTGCCTCTTCAACGGATCGATACGTAATTCTGAAAACCTTGAGATTGCCCACCTGCTGCGCGCGAAATCAAAGGCCCTTGTTGCGTTCGGGTCCTGCGCACTTGAAGGCGGCATCCCGGGTTTGGCCAACCTGACCACAAAGGACGCGATCTGGAATTCTGTCTACAAATCATCTCCATCGACAGTCGTCTCGAACGGCGGGATCTTCCCGCAGACGCACACAACGATGCCGGAAGGACCCATAGAAATTCCGGAGATGTGGGAGACTGTCAAATCGCTCGATCAGGTTGTCGATGTTGAATACTACGTTCCCGGCTGCCCCCCGCAGCCGGAGCAGATTTGGAATGTGATCGAGCACATCATGAGTGGAAAGCCTCTGCCGCCCAAGGGGTCCGTGCTTGGAGCGACGGAGAAAACATGCTGCGACGAGTGCCCGCGGGAGCGCAAAGAAAAGAAGTTGAAGAACTTCTACAGGCCGTTTGAGATCAAAGCCGATCCGAACGAGTGTCTTCTCGATCAGGGAATCATCTGCATGGGTCCTGCAACGAGAAGCGGATGCGATGCTCTCTGCACGAAAGCGAACATGCCGTGCCGCGGCTGCTACGGACCTCCGCCCAACGTCATCGACCAGGGTGCAAAAATGGTGAGCGCACTCAGCTCGGTGATCGATGCGCAGGAACCACAGGAGATCGAGAGCATACTCGATCAGATTGCGGATCCCCTCGGGACCTTCTACCGATTCTCGCTCGCCCACTCGATCTTGCGGAGGGTTGAAAAGTCATGAAGCAGATCAAAATCGATCCAATTACTCGACTCGAAGGTCACGGGAAGATCGACATCTTTCTGAACGATGATGGCGAGGTCGAGAACACGTACTTCCAGATTCCCGAGCTCCGCGGGTTTGAGCAATTCTGCGTTGGCAGACCGGTGGAAGAACTGCCACGCATCACGACGCGCATCTGCGGTGTATGTCCTGAAGCTCATCATATGGCTTCGGTGAAAGCATGCGACGCAGTCTTCCACGTGACTCCTCCCCCTACAGGAAAGAAGCTGCGCCAACTTCTGTATAACGTGTTCTACGCGGGAGATCACACCACGCACTTCTACGCGCTTGGTGGACCTGATTTCATCGTGGGACCAACTGCGCCAGCCTCTGAACGGAACATCCTCGGCGTCGTGAAGAAGGTTGGCCTCGAGGTTGGAGGGAAAGTGATAGAGATGCGGAAGCGCACGCAGGCAGTGTTGAAAATCCTCGGCGGCAAGCAGACGCACCAGGTCACAGCCCTCCCCGGAGGAATGAGCAAAGGCATCACGCAGGAGGAAGCGAAGCTCATCGAGGAACACTGCGTCTGGTTCGTGGAGTTCGGGAAGTTTACGATCCAGGCGTTCAATGACATCGTCCTGAAAAATCAGCAGTATGTCGACCTCATTCTTTCCGAGGCGTTCTCGCACAAGACATACTACATGGGATTGGTGGATGAGAATAACAAGGTGAACTTTTATGACGGAAAAGTGAGGGTGGTCGATCCTGAAGGGAAGGAGTTCGTCAAATACTCGCCCTCTGAGTATCTTGAAAACATCGCCGAGGAAGTGGAACCTTGGACATACCTGAAATTCCCCTTCCTGAAGAAAGTGGGATGGAAGGGATTGGTCGATGGCAAAGAGAGCGGAGTGTACCGCGCGACTCCGCTGTCACGCCTGAATGCATCCGACGGCATGCCGACGCCGCTCGCGCAGGCTGAGTACGAAAAAATGTACTCGACGCTCGGCGGCAAACCGGTTCACGCGACGCTGGCCACACACTGGGCTCGCGTCATCGAACTCCTCTCCGCCGCTGAAATGGCGTTGCAGCTTTCGAGGGATCCCGAGATCTCGGGTCCGGAATTCCGCACAATCCCGACCGAGACCCCGACGGAGGGCGTCGGTATCGTCGAGGCTCCGCGAGGGACGCTCACACACCACTACGCGACTGACGCGAAGGGGATCGTGACGAAAGTCAACCTGATCGTTGGGACGACAAACAACTATGCTCCGATTTCCATGTCGATCAACAAGGCGGCCCGTGGGCTCATCAAAAAAGGAACAGAGGTGACCGAGGGAACGCTCAACATGATTGAGATGGCCTTCCGCGCATATGATCCCTGCTTCGGATGTGCAACGCACTCGATTCCGGGCCGGAGACCATTTATTCTCAGAATCCGCGACAAGGAGGGACAGATTCTCGAAGAGATTGACCGCTCGTGAGAAGAGGTCCGCTTCAACCAACACGTGCCATGTATGACCGAACGGCTGCCAGGGAGGCAGCCGTTCTCATTTTTGCCACTCCGACAGAGGTGTGTGTTCCTCGACCGCGGATTTGCTTTTCGTTCATTGCGTCAGTTGGGAAAGAGCAGTACCATTGAATTGCGTTGCACCCAACCGCGCCGACTTATCTGAATCCACAAGTTACAAGATTGATCCCCGGAGGTCGTGGTAACTCGTCGTGAGGTTCCCCTGAAGACACATCCCGAAAGCACATTCTCGTTCGCAGCAGGGCGAAAGCAAAACGAAAGCCGATCACAATGGAGGTACCGCCATGTCCGTCACAGAGGCTGACATTCGAGAGTTCCTTTCCCTGCGTTCACTGGCAATCGCTGGCGTTTCCCGCGGGGGAAAAAAGCTCGGGAACGCCATTTACAGGTCGTTCAAGAAGCAGGGATACAAGATGTTCGTGCTTCACCAGGAGGCCGAGTCTCTGGAAGGGGAACGGTGCTATGCGTCGTTGGCCCTGCTGCCCGAGAAAGTGGAAGGACTGATCCTGAGCATTCCCCCCGTTCAGGCGGAGAGAGTGCTTGCCGATGCTTTTGCGGCGGGCGTCAGGCACGTGTGGCTTCAACGGGGATCGGAATCGTATTCCATTCTCCGCTTTTGTGAGAAGAACGATATTAAGGCTATCCATGGGTACTGCCCTCTGATGTTCGTCGAACCGGTCGACTCAATACACGCGTTCCATCGTTGGCTCTCCCGCCTCTTCGGCAGCTACCCGGAAAAGGGAGTGCACACGAGCGCTCAATCGTCCTGAACAACCAATGCCGGAGGTTCCCACATGAAGAAGCTTGATTTGAAGAAAGATCTCAAAGAGCTGTATTCGCCGTCTGCAAAAGAGCCCGAGCTCATCCGCGTCCCGAAATTTCAGTATTTCATGATCGACGGCGCGGGCGATCCGAATTCATCGCTGGAGTTCCAGGAAGCGGTGCAGGCTCTCTATGCCGCCTCGTACACACTGAAGTTCATGGTCAAGAAAGACAAAGCGATTGATTATCCAGTCATGCCCCTGGAAGGATTATGGTGGGCTGACGACGCGGATGCATTCCTGGCCGGAAACAAGGACGAGTGGAAGTGGACGCTCATGATCATGCAACCGAAAATCATCACGAAATCGATCGCCGCCAGGGCGGTGAAACTTGCAATGGAGCGCAAAGAACTTTCTGCACTCGACAAGCTGCGATTCGAGGTTTTCGAGGAAGGGCTGTCCGCTCAAATCATGCACATCGGTCCATACGCGGCCGAAGGTCCCACAATTGTTCGTTTGCACGCGTTTGCGGGGGAAAGAAACTTGGGTCTCCGGGGCAAGCACCATGAGATCTATCTGAGCGATCCGAGGAAAGCCAAACCTGAAAAGATGAAAACGATCGTTCGACAACCTGTGCTGAAGAACAAGTCCTGATTCTCCCGACACGATTGGATGATGACGATGTACCCGACGATGAGTACTTTTGAAGTCCTGCTTTTTGCTTTCGGCACCAGTGCGATTGGGGTAATCTCCTGGAACTTCTCGATCAAGGCCGGGAGATATCACGGCATCTATCGCTTTTTCGCGTTCGAGAGTCTGCTGATATTGCTTCTGCTGAACTGGCGTTATTGGTTCGACGAACCGTTCTCATTGGCCCAGTGTGTGTCGTGGGTGTTTCTCTTTGGTTCCATACTCCCGGCTTACGAAGGATACCGTCTCCTCTCAAAGCTCGGACGGTCGGACACGCAGTTTGAGAACACGACGGTCCTCGTGACCATTGGAATCTACAAGTACATCCGGCATCCGCTCTATGCTTCGCTCGCGTTGCTTGGAATTGGAATGTTGTTCAAACACATCTCTACCTTTTCGATTATCGCCGCCCTGGTGGATCTTGCTGCGGTCTACGCGACGGCGCATCGGGAGGAGTCCGAGATGATCGCGCGCTTCGGCCGTCAATATGAAGACTATATGAACAAATCGAAGATGTTCATCCCGTACATCCTGTAAGAAAACAAAGGAGGTCGCTATGCGGAAGTTGCTTGTGATTGCGATTGTCATCGCCCTTGTTTGCCCGATTATGATGCAGGCACAGACGCCGCGGAGAGATCACGCGACGTTTGTTCAACCCAAGAGTGAATTCATGGACTCAATCAAGCGAGAAGTCGGGCGATACAATGCCAAGGAGCAGCCTGTGAGGAAGCAGTTCCAGCTCGACTTCAGCGGGTTATACCGGCCGTCTTCAGTGGATGAGTTTACGAAAGTCTGGCACTCGAAGCCTGTTTCTCAGGCGCTCTCGGGCATGTGCTGGTGCTTTTCGACCACGTCGTATTTCGAATCTGAAATCTACAGGCTCTCAAAACGTGAGATCAAACTGTCGGAATTGTATACGGTCTACTGGGAGTATGTTGAGAAAGCCCGTCGCTTTGTGAAGGAGCGCGGGAATTCAGCGTTCGGTGAGGGATCCGAGGCAAATGCAGTAATACGGATCTGGAAATCGTACGGAATCGTTCCGGCGGAAGCATACTCTGGAAAGATGCCGGGCCAGGTGTTCCATGATCATACGAAGCTCTTTGAAGAACTGAACGCGTACTTGCAGGGGCTCAAAGTGAGCAACGCGTGGAACGAGGAGGAAGTCCTCGGCACGGTGAAGTCCATCCTGAACCACTATATCGGTGAGCCGCCGTCAACAGTGTCGTTGAACGGGAAGCAGATGACGCCGAAGGAGTACCTCGCACAGGTGCTGAAACTGAATCTGGACGACTATGTCGAGGTGATGTCCCTGATGGAGAAGCCGTACTATACGTTCGCGGAGTACGAGGTCCCGGACAATTGGTGGCACAGCAAGGACTACTATAATGTTCCGCTGGACGAGTTCATGGCGGCAATCAAGAAATCGATCCGTGCCGGATATTCGGTCTGCATCGGGGGAGATGTCTCGGAGCCTGGATACGAAGGGCACGCCGGTGTGGCGATCGTGCCGACATTTGACATTCCTTCGGAATATATCGATGAGAACGCGCGCCAGTTCCGGTTCAGCAATGGTACGACCTCAGACGACCACGGGATACACATGGTGGGATATCTTGAAAAAGACGGTAAGGACTGGTACCTCATCAAAGACTCCGGCTCCGGCTCGCGCAACAACAATCACCCTGGTTACTATTTCTACACTGAGGACTATGTGAAGCTGAAGATTCTGGGGTTCACGATACACAAGGACATGATAAAGGAACTTCTCAAGAGGGAAGTTCATTGAGGCTGAATCTCATCGGTGAAATGCACTCTCCGGCCCGGCTTAAACCGGGCCGGTTTGTTTTATGCGTGAATTGTGGGCAGTTGGAGCGGTGAAAGGAGAGCACCAATTAGCACTTATGGGAACATCCGGGGCTGTTCTATCATCAATGAGAATAGGAAAACGCAGAAATTATCTGCACTCGAGTATTGTTGAGTACTTATGCGACCTGCGGGATGGCACGAGAATTGAGCAAAAACACGTGCTTTCAACATCCGAGGGGAGTTGATACCAAGCTGTATCCATCCCGTGGAGCCAGGTTTGAGCTGAAGTGAGCCGGATTTTTGGGCATGCGACGGCGGCGAGCGATGATCAGAAATGCATATGACGAATTGAGATCACTGAAGAATAAGAAGCAGCGCAGAAGAAACCCACAAATCGTATAGGAGGAATCGTTTTATGCCTGACACTCTTCTGATCAAAGATAATCGGACCGGCAAGGAATACACGCTGCCGATTACGCACGACACAATCAAGGCGACCGATCTTCGCCAGATTAAGGTGAAGGATGACGAATTTGGAATGATGACGTATGACCCGGCCTTCATGAATACGGCATCCTGCCAAAGCAAAGTAACGTACATCGACGGAGACAAAGGAATCCTGCGCTATCGGGGATATCCGATCGATCAGCTCGCTGAAAAGTGTTCCTATCTCGAGGTCGCGTACCTTCTGCTTCATGGTGAGCTCCCAACGAAGCCTGAGCTTGACAAGTGGACGTACGACATCACGCATCATACACTCATCCACGAAAACATCAAGAAGTTCATGGATGGCTTCAATTATGATGCGCACCCGATGGGAATGCTCGTCAGCACGCTGGCAGCCATGTCGACGTTCTACCCGGATTCGAAGAACATTTTTGATGCAGAATCGCGCAAGCTGCAGATCTTCCGCCTCATTGGAAAAGTCCCAACGATTGCGGCATTTGCATACAGGCACCACCTCGGCCAGCCGTACGTGTACCCCGACAACGACCTCAGCTATCCTGGCAACTTCCTCAGCATGCTGTTCAAGATGACGGAGCCGAAATACAAGGTCAACCCGGTCATCGAGCGCGCACTCGATATCCTCTTCATCCTCCACGCCGATCACGAGCAGAATTGCAGTGCGAACGTAATGCGCAGCATCGGGAGCTCCCAGGCTGATCCGTTCGTGTCTGTCGCCGGCGCAGCTGCGGCGTTGTACGGACCGCTTCATGGTGGAGCCAACGAGCAGGTGCTACGTATGCTTCGCGAAATTGGATCGAAGTCAAAGGTGCCCGAGTTTGTGAACAAGGTGAAATCGGGCGAGGGGGGCAGACTGATGGGCTTCGGCCACCGTGTATACAAGAATTACGATCCGCGAGCCAAAATCATTAAGAAGACTGCTGACGAAGTGTTCGAGGTGACAGGGCGCAATCCTCTCCTCGAGATCGCGATTGAGTTGGAGCGGATAGCCCTGCAGGATGACTATTTCGTGAAGAGGAAACTGTATCCCAATGTCGACTTCTACTCCGGCATCATCTATGAAGCACTGGGCTTCCCGTCCGAAGCGTTTACAGTGTTGTTTGCCATCCCGCGCACGTCGGGCTGGCTCGCTCAATGGCAGGAAATGCTCCTGGATCCGGATCAGAAAATTGCACGTCCGCGCCAGGTGTTTCTTGGGTACGATGAACGCAATTTCGTTCCCATCGAGAAACGCGGCTGATTCATACTCATGACGCTTCAATCCGACTCTCTCGGATTGAAGATGTAGTCGTTAACGACCGCCATCGACTTCTTCGGCGAAGAGGTGGCGGTCGTTCTTTATTTGCACGGCAAGAGTATTGACGAATTGATCAGAGTGCGGCCCTCTCAGGAAAAGTTGTCAGTAGCAAGCTTCGGTAATGCGTATCTGCTTTCGCACGCTTGCGAATCGACAACTTTCAATATTATTGCAGTTGAGAATCTCAATAGCAATATCTCGTGAGTTTATTCAGCACTCCCAATTGTCGGAAATGGCACTGAAGTTGAGGAGAGGATACGTGATCGGGAGCCCATAGTCCTCACCCTCGTCGTCATTCCAATGGCAAGCGGCTCCCTCTCTGATGAAACAAGCTGTTCAGTTCTTGCGGGCCGACACCTCATCCAGCCCAAGGTCCGCATCAGTTCTAAGGTGAAGCGTTCAATCTTGTTGAAGCGGTAGGTCAGAACACTGATCAATCACTTGTAGGGTCGCGCAAGAAGAGTCCAGAAGACGCGCATCGACGATCTCAATCTGTATTCCCCGGATTTGAAGTAAGTCATCCCAGTACCCACGCGGAGCGAGGCCGGTGCCGGCTTTCATTCCGCTTGCTATTCCATTTTCATCAAGGAGGTGTCTATGGGCGATAAACCTCTCACGATTTGGGAGCAAGCGCAGTTGCAGGGATATTCCCGACGGGAGTTCCTGCGTTTTGCCGGCTGGCTTGCGGCCATGGCGGGAATCGAGGTCAGCGGACTTGGACAGGTCGTCAAAGCGATGGACACGAAGGCGCGGCTGCCTGTCGTGTGGTTCCACTTCCAGGAGTGCACATGTTGCAGTGAATCGTTCATCCGGTCGTCTCATCCCATCGTCTCGGACATCGTCTTGGACAAGATCTCCCTCGACTACACGGAAACGCTTCAGGCCGCTGCGGGTCACCAGGCCGAAGAGGCGCTGCATAACACGATGAAGAAGTACAAGGGCGAATACCTCATGCTCGTGGAAGGCTCCGTGCCGACTGAACAGGGAGGTGTCTACTGCTGTATCGCGGGCCGGACAGCGCTCGATATCGTGAAAGAGGCCGCCGAAGGGGCAAAAGCGATCGTAGCCTGGGGGAGTTGCGCATCGAACGGATGCATCCAGGGAGCCAAGCCGAATCCAACGGGCGCCACACCGATTCACAAGATCATCTCGGGCAAACCGATCATCAACGTTCCCGGCTGTCCTCCGATTGCGGAGGTCATGGCGGGGACCATCGTCCACCTGCTGGCATTCGACAGAATTCCGCAGCTGGATGGTCTTGGCAGGCCGAAGGCATTTTACTCACGCCGCGTCCATGACACATGCTATCGACGGCCGAACTACGACGCGGGATTGTTTGTCGAGTCCTTCGACGATGAAAACGCGCGCCGGGGTTACTGTTTGTACAAGATGGGGTGCCGCGGGCCAGTGACGTACAATTCTTGCGGCGTGATCCGGTGGAACAACGGTGTCAGCTATCCGATCCAGGCCGGACATGGATGTATCGGATGCAGCGAAGCGAATTTCTGGGACAACGGTCCGTTCTATCAGCACCTGGCATCGTTCCCCGGCTTCGGCATTGAAACGACGGCAGACACCGTTGGTGTCGCGCTGGGCGTGGGAACGGCGGTTGGGATCGCAGCGCACGCAGTCTCCACGAACATAAGAAAGCGCAAACTGATTCAGAATGAAATCGCCACGAGCGATCAGCCTTCCGAGAAGAAAGGAGGTGCCTAATGGCTAAGCGCATCGTTGTGGATCCCATCACTCGCATCGAGGGGCATCTGAGGATAGAGGCGGAAGTGCGCGATGGAAAGATTGTCGACGCATACAGCTCAGGCACGATGGTTCGCGGGTTCGAGATTATCCTGAAAGGCCGGGACCCGCGGGACGCGTGGGCGTTCGCAGAACGCGCGTGCGGAGTCTGCACCACGGTTCACGCACTGGCTTCTGTTCGGACCGTGGAGGATGCTCTCGGCATTACCGTCCCTCCAAACGCAGAGCTCATCCGCAATCTCATGTTCTGCGCGCAGTACATGCAGGATCACGTTGTGCACTTCTATCACCTGCATGCCCTTGACTGGGTTGATGTTGTGAGCGCACTGAAGGCGGATCCCAAGAAGACTTCCGAGATCGCTCAGAGCATCTCGAGCTGGCCGAAAAGCTCTCCGAAGTATTTTGCCGATGTTCAGAAGCGGCTCACTGCATTTGTGAACAGCGGACAGCTCGGCATTTTCGCAAACGGGTACTGGGGACACGCAGCGTACAAGCTCCCTCCGGAGGTCAACCTCCTCGGTACTGCTCATTACCTCGAGGCGTTGGAATGGCAAAAGGAGGTCGTCAAGGTCCATACGATCTTTGGCGGCAAGAATCCGCACCCGAACTATCTCGTCGGAGGTGTGCCGAGCGCAATTAATCCGGAAGACGCCAACGCAATGAACGCTGACCGTCTCGCCTACGTGGGAACGCTGCTGGACGAGGCGCGTGCATTCATCGAGCAGGTGTATATCCCCGATCTCCTGGCGGTCGCAAGCTTCTACAAGGATTGGGGAGCTGTCGGCTCCGGGCTTCCGAACTACCTTGCGTACGGCGACTTGCCTACCAACGGATACGCGGATATCTCCAAATTCAAATTCCCGCGCGGAGCTATCCTGAACCGTGACCTTAGCAAGGTGCACGAGGTCG
>DATJQB010000314.1:0-9505 GCA_035506075.1 Bacteroidota bacterium
GTCGCCGAAGGGCCCATCCTGCAGATCGTTTAAGAGAGAGTCCGTCGGTGCCAGCACGATCGTCGTCGATCCGTCGTCCTTCTGAGCGAAATAGAATCGCACACCAACGCATCCGGGTTGAGCAAGAAGTTTGTCGAAAATCGCCCGGCTGAAGAATCCCCCTTTGATGGTCGGAACATGCGGCGAGTTCTGGAAGTTCTGAACAAGCTTCACGGCCTGGTCCTTCGAGATTACGTGATTGATGATTCCCGAAACCACCTGCTGGCGCGCTCCTGCCGACGACACGTTTAATACAATAGCGAGCGTCACAAGTGAACTGAGGATTGCGACTGCAGTTAATGTAAAAAATTTTGATGAACGAGTGTTCATGGACGACCTCCATGTCTGATGTTTGAGAAGGGTTGTTTTGCGTGGAAAGATTCCACACAACAATAGTATCGGGGCAATAAGAAATGCACAATACCGAAAACTCGGTATATTGCGGGAGGAGAAAAAAGGGGTCAGAAAATCGATTTCGGCCTTTATTGACAGGCTCGAAATGCTCTGCGACACGTCAGAACGAGGCGTTGACGACACAGCAGCGTGTGCGGCCTACGCGCCCGGGAGGCCGCCAAAGGTTCGGGGGGGGCTGCTCCGCGGACACCCGAGCGAATCTGCGTGAGCGCGGACCCGCAGCGTATCACATCAATCAAAAATTGCTGAGACGGTATGAGAAGGTGAGGAGAACGTAGCGGTTGAGGTTCTTGGTCTGCTGTTCCTGGATGTATGTGTCGGTCACTGTCTGGCTGATGTTCTTGTTCTGATTGAGCACGTCGAACACCTGCGCAGAAATCTCGCCTCTGTCATCCTGCAGGAATTTCTTGCCGAACGTCAGGGTCCACAATGTGTAGTTCTGATCAAACCCGGTCTGGGTGCGACGGTATAGTTGGTTCCTCACGTCCGTCCTGAATGTAAATCCCTGCCAGAAGATCCAGTTGAACCTGAGGCTGGCAATATGAGAATAGTACTTGTTGTCCAGACTCGATTGAATTGTGTTCTTGACGTTGTTGAAGTTCGCGTTATACGTCAGCGTGAAATCAAGATCTGTGCTTATGTTGCTCGAGAGTCCGGCGCCGCCCGTGATTGTGGATGTGCTTGCCGTGTTCATAGCGTAGTTGATCATCGATGGCGTCGAGTTCAAACTGACGCCGCCATTGAGATTCAGATTGCTCTGTATCCAGCTTAACGGGATACCATAGGTCACAAGCGCCCGCAGCGTACGCTGGGTTCCAAGGTTCATCGGCTTCGAGAACTGAGACCCCTGCTTCAAGACGATCCCCCCTTCGAGGGTCGTGTCCTGTTGGGCAAGAAGAAGAGAGTTTCCGATGTAATCATCCGTGACTGCCCCGGATAACAAAAAGAAGAAACTCTGCATGTTCTGAAGATTGGTGCTTATGTAACGGGCAGTGAGCGAATGAGTGTAGTATTGTCTCAGATCCGGATTGCCCGCTGTCAACAGAAGCGGATTGGAATTGTCGATCGTGTTTTCCAGCTGCGTGATGGAAGGGGCGCTCGTTGACGTTCGGTAGAGGATCTGGATGTTGTTTGTCCTCGTGAGGCCGTAGTAGATTGTGGCGTTCGGAAGAATGTCATGATAGGACTTGTCGGTCGTGACCGGCTTAGGAAAAGTTCGGTCTCCCGTCAACGATGCATCCTGGTACCCGATCCCGATCGTCGCGCTGAATGCGGAATCCCTGTACTGATAGCCGAGATCGACGTGGTTGGTGAGGTAACCGCTTTGAACTTCATTGCTCAGCCCAGGATCGAACACATCGTACATGCTTGTCGCATAGTTGAAGTCGTACGATTTCTTGTCCGTTGAGTTGTCGGCTTTTGAGATTGAATAGTTCACCTGTGCGAGCCCGTGCGTGCCGACAGGTTCTGTGTAGGTGAGGTTCGTCGAGAGGGTGTGACCGTTCGTGTGCGTGTCGGCGTGCTGGTTGAGCGAGTCTGAGACCGTCGATGTCGCATAGAAGTAGTCGTTCATCGACTGCATGTACCGCTCGTTCTTGCGCGAATTCAGGTTCGCATTTGCCTGCAACGAGATCGTTCGTCCCGGTGTCCCGAACTTGTGCCGGAAGATGACCGCATCGGCGGAGGTAAACCCGTTCACGTCCGTTGCACTCAGGGAGCCCGACTGGCTGAGCGGCGAGCTCTGTTGCAGCCAGTTCAGTCCGTCGAAGTTGCTGACGGAATTGTTCGTTTGAAGACTGACGCGGGGTATGACGATCAGCTCGTTCGACGGGTCGATCGTGTATTCAAACCGCATGTTCAAACGATGGTTGTAGTTTCTCGAATTGCTGAGATTCGTCTGGTGGTAGTATTGGCTCGTGTCGGCAGTCAGGAAGTACTGTCGGTCAGTCAGCTGGTCACTCTTGTTGTCCGCCAGGTTGAAGAAATAACTCCCCTCCACATTGAGCCCATTCGCCCACGTGTCTGTATACTGTCCCCCCAGGGCATGTGTCGTATTGATACCGGTTTGTTGGCCAATGACGAAGTTGCCATTGGGCTGTCCGCCGAATCCACCTCCCCCAAAACCTCCGGCACGTCCAGCGCCTCCTCCTCCACCACCTGCGCGTCCACCGCCTCCCGCGCCACGACCCGCACCGCCGCGCATCGCGCCTCCCATTCCACCGCCAAACCCGCCGGCCGCTCCCCCACCCATTGCACCAAGGAAGTCCTGCGTTGTGAAGTTCTGCTGGTTCACATCATTGCTCTGCCCAAGCAGCGTAATACGGCTCGTGCCCTGAAAGAAGTTCGTACTTGCTGCAGTCTGGTAGCGCCCTTCGTCGCCATAGGCAGCGACGAGCCTCCCGAACTGTCCGCGCCTCCGGTCAGGCCGGGTGATGATGTTGATTGTCTTCGTCGTCTGACCGTCGTTAAAACCGGTCAGTTCTGATTGATCGCTCATCTTGTCGTACACCTGGATCTTGTCGATGACTTCAGCAGGAAGGTTGCGAAGAGCGATCATCGGATCGTCGCCAAAAAATCGCCGGCCATCAACAAAGATCTGCGTCACGGTTTCGCCCTGTGCCGTAACGGTGTTGTTGTCGATGGTGACGCCGGGAAGCTTTGTGAGGAGGTCCTCGGCGGATGCGTCGAGGTTCAACTTGAAGGCTTTCGAGTTGAACTGCACCGTGTCGCCGACCTGGACAACCGGCGGAGCCTCCCCCTTGACAACGTACTCACTGAGAAGAATGGAGACCTGGGCCATCGGAAGAAGACCGAGATCGATCCCGTTTCCGGAGATCGTCACCTTCCTCGTCACATCCCTGTAGCCGATGTACCAGATTTTCAGCGTATAGGTTCCCGGGGCGACATTGGAGAAGATGAATTTTCCCATGTCGTTGGAACTCGAGTACTTCTTGTTCAGTGTATCGGCGACGCTCGTGAGCGATATGTTCGCGCTCGGAAGCGGATTGCGCGTGATAAAATCAACAACGGTCGCGGAGAGCCGCGCCTGTTGTGCAAACGTCACGGAACCCGCGAGTACAGCAATCACCATCAACAGTATGATCTTCTTCATCAAGAATTATCCTTCAGGGAGCTTCGAGGTTCCTTATTCGACATCCACGATGCACGCGAGTTTAATACCGAACATGGGAATTTCGTCTCTTTTTTCCGAGCTCTCCACAAGCGCCCAACGAAACGTGGATAAGACGGGAATAACCGGGCAAAGTCGCGGAGACACAGCACAATGTTCCTCCTCAAGATGCCCACCGCGACATGTTCGCCAGGCCGTCCTGAGCAGGGGCTCTCAGACCACCCGGCACTCTCTTCCTCCATCTCCCAAGGTCAAGACGATCTGACATCCCCCCTTCAAACAGAACCGCCCGGTCGATGGACCGGGCGGCTCTTTCTTCACTGTTGATTGAACACGGGGCGGAAGCTTATGGCTTCGGTTTGTAGTGATAGTAATGCGGATCCCACTGAGCGTTCGAGATGATGCGACCGAGTTCATCATCGCTCAAGCGACGGCCCAACCCGGACTCCCGCGCTTCAATGGCCACAGCTTTCGCAACATGGCTCGAGACCTTCCTGATGTCTGTCAGTTTTGGCAGGAGCATGTTCTTTGAAATCTGTTCCTCCGTGACAAACGAACTCAGCGCTTTGCTCGCGGCAAGGAACATCTTTGTCGTGATCTTCGTCGCCTTGCTTACAAGAGCTCCAAGACCGACACCAGGGAAAATGAACATGTTGTTGCATTGAGACGGGACGAACTCGGCTCCTTCAAACATGAATGGCGGGAATGGACTCCCCGTCGCGACGAGCCCGCGCCCCTTTGTTGCGATGGCGACCTCTTCTGCCGTGCATTCGGATTTCGATGTCGGATTGGAAAGCGCGAAGATGATCGGTCGATCGTCGTTCTTTGCCATCTGACCGAGGACTTCGGCGTTAAACAGCCCGTTGGTAGCGGTTACGCCAATTAGCACGGTTGGCTTCGCATTGCGCAGAACATCCATGAGTGTGATCGTGTTCGGCGTTTCGAGCTTCCAGCCGGCGATATCGGACCGTCTCTGCGCGTACGGTTTTTGATATTCGGTGAGGTCCTTCATGTCGTCGACAAGCAGTCCCGGAAAATCGAAGGCAAAGAGCCGGCTCTGTGCCTCGGCTTCCGTCGCTCCCTCCTCGATGAGCATCCGTCGTATGTTGCCGGCAATACCAGTTCCCGCCTGTCCCATCCCGACGATGACGAATCGTTGATCGTTGAACCGCTGCTTCTTGATCTTCATCGCACTCATGAGAGCCGCGAGCGCCACGGAGCCGGTTCCCTGGATATCATCATTGAAGCTGAGGATTCTGTCGCGGTAGCGGTCGAGGAGTTTGAAGGCTTTGTGTTTCGCGAAATCTTCCCATTGCAGCAGCGCGTTCGGAAAATTCCGCTTCACGCCGAGGACGAACCGCTCGATGAATTCATCGTACTCTTTCCCTTCGAGCCTCTTACCGCAATGCCCGAGATACAACGGGTCATTGATGAGACGCTCATTGTTGGTACCCACATCAAGGCAAATCGGAAGACACGTCGCCGGGTGGAGTCCGCCGGCAGCGACGTAGAGGTTGATCTTGCCGACAGGAATTCCCATGCCGTCGGAACCCAGATCGCCGAGTCCCAGGATGCGCTCTCCGTCTGTCACGACGATCAGTGAAACTTCGGGGAGCGAGACCTCCTGGAAAATCTTGTCGATGCTGCCGATGTTCTCCGGGCTGATATAGACACCCCGGAAATCACGCGTGATGTGACTCAGCATCATGCAGGCCTTTCCGACTGTCGGCGTGTACACAATCGGGAGCATTTCGATGAGGTTGTCGCACAGTAAACGATAGAACAGAGTCTCGTTCCGATTTAAGAGAGATTGAAGATAGATGTACTTTTCGATGTCATCATGCTTGCGCTCGTACATTTCGAAGTTGCGCTTTTGCTGCGTCCAGATGTCCGAATGACGCGGCCGAAGAAGACCTTCAAGCCCGAGGCTGATACGTTCCTCCTCCGTAAAGGCGGAGCCCTTGTTCAACGACGGGTCATGCAGGATTTGTTGCCCTCTGACGCTCACCTCGAGATATTCTTCATTCGTCAGCGGATCGATTTTCAGCGAATACGTTTTCATGAAGTGGTTCTCCGGGTATGAAAAGCAGTGTGGAACTGCAGGAACGGTCTAATCTAAGGATAATCTGTTGGACAAAAAAGCAGGGTCCTGTGCGATGTTGCTTTCAGGATGTTCGTCGGAAAGTGGCTGATGGTTGATCCAGCGCGGCTTCAAGCCGAGAGTAGCGGGCACGGTTCATTTTCGTCTTGCATTTCCATTTCTGCTTCTCCATTTTGATTCAGCATGATTCACAACACGAATGATGCGAAGAGTCTCTGCGCTTTTCGGCCTCGGCGCACAATTCCCGATTCGGAGAAACGAGAACGTGGCGATCGACAACCTTCAGCGAATGATCCAACTTGCCGACGAATTCTTCGAAGTCAAACATGATCCTGATCAAATTGCCGTTACCGAGAACGTGATGATGAGACTCCGTTCGATCCATCCATCAACGATGTCCGAAGCGCGCGACGAAAACGGCCCCATCTCGTGGATCCTTGTGATCCCCACGACGAGCGAGGTGATGGAGAGTTTTCTCGCCGGGAAGCTCAACGAACGCGAGCTGCTTGAAAAGACGCCGGCCGGTTCAACATATACCGCTATCTACCTTTGCTCCGCTCTGGTGCTGCCGGAATTCCGCGGCAAAGGCATCGCGCGCAAACTTACCATCGATGCTGTCCAGTCCATCATGCGCGACCACCCGATCAAGGCCCTCTTCTCCTGGCCGTTCAGTGTTGCCGGGGAGAAACTGGCCCGTTCGATCGCGGAGGAAATAGGGCTTCCCATCCGGCAGCGGCCACACGCCTGAAGGCCGCCTGGCCAACAAGCACTTAGAACAGTCGCAGGTCCAGCGTTGTTCTTATGTTGACAGTTCGATTGGAGTTCTATAAGTTTCGACCATATCCTCTCTGATGTACCGCAGAAACTACTATCCACTCAAGATCGCTCCCGCGAGCGAGGAGGTCTCTACGCGTACCGTATTCACAACACTCCTGGGGTTGGTTCTTCTGTCCGGCTCCGCACTTGCGCAAACCGCAGATGAATTGATCGCACATTATGTCAAAGCCATTGGCGGCGCAGAAAAGATCGGCGCTATCAGGACGCTGAGGCGGACCGGAAAATATATCGGCGGAGGAGGTTTCGAAGCTCCTATCGTAGAAGAAAACAAGCGCCCGAACATGGTCCGTCAGGATTTCACAATCCAGGGACTCACAGGAATCACGGCTTATGACGGAACGGTCGGCTGGAAGGTTCAACCGTGGGACGGCAAGAAGGATGCCGAATCTCTCGAGGACGAAGAGATGAAGGCAATCATCGAGGATTCCGATTTCGACGGCCCGCTTGTGAACTACAAGCAAAAAGGGAACAAGGTCGAATACCTTGGACTTGATCCGGTTGACGGAACGGACGCGTACAAGCTCAAAGTCACGCTGCCGTCCGGCGACACGCGCATCTATTATATGGACACGGATTACTACGTGCCCATCAAGATCGAAATCAAGAGAATTGTCCGCGGCGAGGAACACGAGTACGAGCGGACGCTCGGTGAATACAAGGAAGTCGCGGGCTGTTATCTCCCCTTCTCCGTTGAAACAAACGTCAAGGGAAATCCAAATGGATCGAAGGTCGCGTACGAGAGAATCGAAGCCAACGTACCGATTGACGACAAGCGCTTCGCGAAACCCACTTCGGCGCCCAAGGCTCAATAAAACCAACGAGCGTATGTGTAACCCACAGTCGGAAAGACTAAGACACAAATGAAGACAAAAACTCTCACCTGGCTCATCGTCCTGCTTGCGTGCGCTCCATCCATGATGCTGTCGCAGAAACCTCAGCAGGAGAAACCAATTAGGGTTGACGCAGAGACAATCTCCGGTCTCGGGGCCCGCAACATCGGTTCCGCCGCGATGAGCGGCAGGATCTCGGCCCTCGACGCCGTGCACGAAGGCAGGCGGCTCACAGTGTATGTCGGATCGGCAAGCGGAGGTGTCTGGAAGTCGGTGAACGGCGGGACAACGTTCAAGCCGGTATTCGACAAGGAAGCTGTTCAGTCCATCGGCGCAGTCACAATCGATCCGAAAAACCCAAAGGTCGTCTGGGTTGGCACCGGTGAAACGTGGTCGCGTAACAGCGTCTCGATTGGCGACGGCATCTACAAATCAATCGATGGCGGAGAGACGTGGAAAAACATGGGCCTCAAGGAATCGGAGAGGATCGCGCGCATTCTCGTCGACCCGACAAACACAGACATTGTCTATGCTGCCGTTCCCGGGAAACTCTGGAGCGACAGTCGTGACCGGGGGGTGTACAAGACCTCCGACGGCGGCAAGTCATGGAAGAACATCCTGAATGGAACCAACGCATCGACGGGATCATCCATGATTGCGATGGATCCTTCAAACTCAAGGACGCTCTATGCCGGCATGTGGGACTTCAGACGAAAGGGATGGACATTCCGATCCGGCGGGGACAGCGCCGGCGCACCGAGCGGGAGCGGGTTGTTCAAAACGCTCGACGGTGGAGAAACCTGGACTGAGCTAACTGATCAATCTGCTCCAGGACTTCCGTCGAAACCGTGGGGGCGCGTTGCGGTCGCAGTGGCGCCATCCAATCCGAATGTGGTCTACGCATTCATCGAAGCTGAACCTCCGAAGAATGCACTCTATCGATCGGATGACGCCGGAAAAACCTGGCGTGCACTCGATCGAAGCCAGAGCATGGTCTGGCGTCCGTTCTATTTTGCTCACCTCATCGTGGATCCGAAGGATGAAAACCGGATCTACAAACCCGATGGAGCCCTGATCCTGAGCACGAACGGCGGCAGGAGTTTCAGCAACATTTCGGGGGGAGCGCACGGCGACTTCCATGATGTCTGGATCGATCCCGAGAATACGGACCACGTGCTCACCGGAGACGACGGCGGCATGTGGTACTCCTATGATGGGGGTAACAAGTGGTGGAAAGGTGACAACCTCCCGGTATCGCAATTCTACCATGTCAGCGTCGACATGGACCGGCCGTACCACGTTTATGGCGGCCTGCAGGACAACAGTTCGTGGGTCGGCTTTTCACAATTCCCCGGCGGCATCGGGAACAGCCAGTGGGAAAACATGTACGGAGGGGACGGATTCTGGATGTTTGCCGATCCCTCTGATCCGGATTACATTTATGCGGAAGCACAGGGGGGTACAATTGGTCGCGTCAACAGGAAAACGCATGAGAACCGCGACATCCAGCCATTGCCGCAGTACAAAGAAGGAAAGCTGCGCTTTAACTGGAACACGCCGATTCATGTCAGCAGAATACGAAAGGGAACCGTGTACATCGGGGCGCAATTTCTGTTCCGCTCGAACGACCACGGACAGACATGGGATCGGATCTCACCGGACCTGACGACCAACGATCCTGAGAAACAGAAGCAGGAGCAGTCCGGCGGCGTCACGATCGACAACTCTGCGGCGGAGATGCATACAACCATCTATGCCATCGAAGAATCGCCGCTCAATCACGACTTGATCTGGGTCGGCACGGACGACGGCAATATTCAAATCACACGTGACGGCGGGAAGCACTGGGAGAACGTTGCAGGCAATATCAGGGACCTTCCGAAGACGGCATGGATTTCCTCCATCGAAGCGGGACACTTCGATCAGGGGACCGCGTTCGTCACTGTCGATTACCACATGGTCGGAGACATGCGTCCCTTTGTCTTTAAAACCACCGACTTCGGGAAGTCCTGGATCCAAATCGTGTCTCCCGACGGCGGAGCAGTCAAAGGATACGCGCACGTCATCAAAGAAGACCTCGTGAACAGGAACCTGTTGTTCCTTGGAACGGAGCTCGGACTCTGGGTGACACTGGACGGGGGATCCCAATGGGCG
>DATJQB010000315.1:0-4065 GCA_035506075.1 Bacteroidota bacterium
ACACCGTTCAGGGAAAGTCCGATCGTCGCGGAGTTGTTCTGCAATGAATCGCAATAATATTTAACATCAAGCGATGCGGCTCGTTGTCGCAGGTTATTGATGGGAGACGAGGCGTCCTCATCTGCGAACTCAGAACCCTCGTTCTGCTGAAGGACGGCATCGACCGACAGACTGGTCGACGAGGGTCTGGTTCGGAATGCAATCCAGCCCCTGTTGTAGGTGGTCGATTGGTAGGGCTTCGCGGTTTCCTCGTCCGTGCCATTATCGTCCGATTCGGCAAGGATTTGTCTGTGTTGAGCAAAGCGGGAATATCCCAAGAGAAGACTTCCCCATGATCGTTGCGTGGACCCGCTCAGGCCGAAATTGAGCTCTCTGGCTCCCGTATTCGTCAGAGAACCGTAAGGGGTTTCTATGTTGCCGGCCCCACGCGCAGTGGCATACAGAGTATATTCCGCTACCGGGGTAGTTCCCTGGACGGATGCATGGACAGCACCTTCCGTATTGTTGCTCATACCTTGAAATGTCAGTTCCCCTTCCATCGCAGAAGTGAGTCTTTGGGGAAGAGTGCCGTCGTTGTGAATGTAGTTAATGACGCCGCCGAGGGCATCTGATCCGTAAAGAACACTGGTAGGGCCTCTGACCACCTCGATCCTTTTCAGGCTGAGCGCGTCGATACCTGGGCTGTCGTCGTCATCCCAGGCTTGATACTCGTGCCGTATGCCGTCTTCAAGAATGACGACACGCTGATATCCCAGTCCACGGATCTCCGGCTTTTCACTGAAGTCCCCGCTATGCACCAAAGAGATCCCGGGCACATCATCAAGCGCAGATGAGGGCGATGATCCGGCATTCGCAGAGAGGGCACTTTCACTCAACACTGAAACCGATTGCGAGGAGTTCAATACTTCCATGGGCTGCGGCTGGGCGGTGACCGTGATACTGTTGAGGGCGATCGTGTTTGCGTTCATGACGACATGTAACGGGTTATCTCCCGTACGGCCCGTGACGGCAACCGTCGCCGATGTCTTGTCGTAACCAATTCGGGAAAACTGGACCAGGTATTCTCCCGGTGTAAGGTTCCCGATGAAAAACATCCCGTCAGGGTCGGTGGATGTGTTCCTCCCGATCGCGGGTATCGACACGAGCACATTTGCCACCGCAACGCTGTCGGTCCCGACTACCCGGCCATGAATCGTCTGGCCTCCGGCATTCCCGGTCGCCAGAACCATCGTTACCATGACAACCACAGCCAATCCGTACTGAAAATTCATCCGTGGCATGATGACAATCCTATGGTGTGGATACTTTGACAATATCCCTTTATCCAATCCGGAACATCCTGCACTGACCACCGCGATCTTGCCCGCTGATCGCCCGCAGCAGGAGTATCTCAAAATATTTCAGAAACTCGCCGAGAGTTGCATCCCGAAGATTCTCCCGATCGTCGCATGTTCGTAAGGCCGGCCATCGCGGGTCAACACACGATCTTTGTCTGCGAGATTCGCGACCGTGAACTTCACCGCAAAGAGCCTGGAGATCGGTATCATGATTGCAAGGTCGACGAGATCACGTGGCTCCTCAAGGATGTCGGACTGATCTGTCAGCCCTACTTCCTCAGTCCTGGGGCCAAACTTGTTGTACAGCAGGGAAATTGAAGTCTTGAGTGTCGGTTCGGTGAAGAGAAGCATGAGATTAAGCAGATACGGCGACTGACCCTGCAGCCGCCGGCTTCTGAAAACCTTTCCAGTGAGGCGATTCACCAGGTCCACATTCGACTGCACCCATGTGTAATTCCCCGCGACGGAGAAGTTTGCAAGATATTGATCAAGAAAGCCGAGTGATTTCCTTGCTTCGATTTCCCATCCCCGGTTGGTCGCCTCAGAAGAATTAACCCAGGTTTGGGAATAATTGAAGTATCCAGGCTGTTGAAACTCTTCGATCGGATCTGAGATTACTTTATAAAAGTAACTCACCGCTGCGAGTTCGTCCGAACCGGGGAAAACTTCCACGCGTGCATCGTAGTTGTGAATGAGCGATCGCAGGAGATGCGGATTGCCGACATCATACTCGTTCTCGCTGAAGTTGTATATTGGGGTCGCGGCGATTTCTCGGATTTCGGGTCTGTTCACAGAGTGGAAATATGCCAACCGGAGATTTGTCACGTCGTTGAGAATGTACGTGAGATTCAGAGAAGGCAGGAGATCGTTGTTCCTGATCCGGCTCGTGGTGAATGTGTTTGTGGTGAGCGGCACGTTAACGTTTTGCTCCATATTTTCCAGCCGGGCACCGGCGACCAGGCGGAACCTGTTCGACAGGAGCACGAATGGCACATCGATCAGCCCGTAGGCTGCAGAGTATGTCTGGTCCCCTTCGTAGGTATCCTCAGGGCGCGTGGATTCTTTGAAGATGAATTTCCCCTCCCCGAAATTCTCAGGCGAATAAATGACCTCCAGCGGTAAATGGACGAGGCTGGCAGGTATCGGATGAGGATATTGTGAAGGGATGACGTTGAAATATCTTATGCCGAAACTGGTGTTGTCTGATTCCACAAGGCCCCCCACTTTGAGCTTCGCCGAGGAGATCGGAAGGGTGATGTCAATTCCCAGCGATCGTGAGCGATCACTCATGGTTGCCCAGGATCGATGATTGATCGCCGCAGTATATGGCACCGACGGATCCGTCATGTCCCCATAGTAATACGCCTCCTTCCAGTCGGGGTCCTCTCGGTGCGATGAAGATACTGCGGCTCTCCAGTCAACCGTCATACCCCCCAGGATGGAAAGATCATGTTCGCCCGTCAGCTGGCCGGTATAGGAGCTACGCTGCGTCCATATGACCCCGGTATAGTTTTCGTTCTGCGAAATCGGCACGAGGTCAAAATTCGCAACCGTTACCTGATCGGATCCCGATTGATTGAAAGAATTCTTGAAACCGATCTTGTCCGTCTCGCCGAATCTGAGACTCAGATTTGCAATTGCTCCCCAAAGTACATTGTATTCGTCTTCGATCGATCTGCTGTAGCGGTCAAGCTGAAAGTCTTCGTCCTCGATCACCGAGTGCCGGAATTCATTTTTGTATGTCAGGTTCCCGACGAACCCGAGTTCTGCAGGGGAACGAGATCCCTCCGGGAGCTCAACACGTCGGGTGAAGGCGAGCGAAAGGGATTTGTCCGGCAGGGAGCGTTGAGTATGCGGAGCCCAGGTATTGGGGAGACTCCTCGCGATATCATTCTGATCCTGGCGGTCACCCGTGAATCCTCTGATTCCATCGTCAAATCCGAGCCAGTCTCTTGAACCGCCATCGCTGCGATAGAAATCCTTTCCAATCGTAACGGTATTATATCCCGACCCCAGTGAAATCCTCAACGAGTTTTCTGTCGGAAACTCCTGCGTATGCAGTTCTACCAGCCCTCCGGAAAAATCTCCCGGGAGATCAGGTGTTGCCGTCTTCATGATGGAACAGCTCTCAATGAGATCCGCAGGGAGGAGATCGAAGGAGTAACTTTTTTTCCCGGCCTCAGTGCTTGTGATGGGAGAGTCGTCGAGCTCTGTTTCGTTGTAGCGATCTGCCATGCCCCGGATGAACACAAACTTATCGTTAAGAATCGATATCCCCGTAAGCCGCTTCACGGCGTCTCCCGATTTCACATCTGGTGATCGTTTGATCTGCTCTGCTCCCACTCCATCACTGATGTTCGGGGCACGTTTCCGCTCCGCGAGGACGGCGGCCTCAGCAGAACGAATCCCGTTTGCTGACACCACAACCTCCGGCTGCGTAACCGCTGCCTTTTCCAGACTCAGATTCAGCGTAGTTGTTTTTGCTGCTGTAATCACAATGCCGCTGACAGTCACTGCGGTGTATCCGACAGCAGACACTCTGAGGGTGACGATCCCCGCAGGAATCCTTGGGACGAGATACCTTCCAACGGAGTCGGTGGTTGCACCGAATTTCGTTCCATCGATGGTAAGATTAATGCCTGTAAGGGCTTCGCCTGAATCCTGCGAGGTTACTCTGCCGGTAAGCTCGCCTCTATCCTGTCCCGGAGAAGTAGAAATGCACACGGCT
>DATJQB010000316.1:0-3767 GCA_035506075.1 Bacteroidota bacterium
GCCAAACACGCTCACGTACACCTTGGCGATCTTCAGATCCGGACTCATGCGGACTTCCGTCACCGTCACAAGTCCGAACTCCTCCATCCGAAAATTCTGCTGCACAATCTCACTCATCAGTTCCTTGATGAGCGAGGCAACCTTCTCCGTGCGAACCGACATGCCACCACTCCTCGCTACGACAGCTTCCGTTTGGTTTCCACGATTGTGTACGCCTCGACCGTATCGCCGACCTTGATATCATTATAGCCTTCAAGAGCGATACCGCATTCAAACCCCTGCTCAACCTCTCTCACATCCTCCTTGAAGCGTTTCAAAGAGGCGATTGTGCCGTCGAAAACAATCAGGCCGTCGCGCACAAGGCGGACTTTGTTGTTGCGCATGATCTTCCCGTCCTGCACGTGGCACCCGGCGATCGTGCCCACTTTCGAGATTTTGAACACATCACGCACTTCGATAGTCGCCAGCACCTGCTCTGAGAGCGACGGAGCAAGCATACCTTCGAGCGCGCTCTTGACCTCATTAATCGCGTCGTAGATGATGCTATAGAGCCGGATATCAACTTCCTCGGATTCGGCAAGGCGGCGGGCATTCAGGTTCGGGCGAACGTGGAAGCCGATGATAACAGCGCGGGATGCGGCCGCAAGCAGAACGTCCGATTCCGAAATGCCTCCCACTCCCTTGTGAATAACCTGGACCTTTACCTCGCTTGTCGAAAGCTTCATCAGCGAATCGGAAAGCGCTTCAACTGATCCGTCGACGTCACCCTTGACGATGATCGGCAGGTCCTTGACCTGGCCTTCCTTGATTTGCTTCGAGATGTCATCCAGCGTAATCATCCTGCGCTGCCGGAAATCCTGTTCGCGCTTCAACTGTTGCCGTTTAATGCTGATGTCACGTGCTTCGCGCTCGTTTTCGAGCACGACAAGATCGTCACCTGCCTGCGGAATTCCGTCAAACCCAATCAACTGAACAGGCTGCGACGGGTGGGCAACTTCGACCCTTTTCCCGCGTTCGTCAAACATTGCACGAGCGCGCCCGCTCCAGATGCCGCAGATGAATGAATCGCCGATACGCAACGACCCCTTCTGCACGAGTACTGTTGCGACGATACCTTTTCCCTTGTCCAACTCCGATTCCACGACGACTCCGCGGGCAAGTCTGTCGGGATTTGCCTTGAGCTCGAGAACTTCCGCTTCCAAAAGGATCCGCTCCATGAGCTGATCCACATTTTTCCCCGTCTTCGCGGAAAGCTCGACGGCCTGGTACTTGCCTCCCCATTCTTCAACAAGCACGCCCTTCTCAGAGAGCTGCTGCCGGATGCGATCGGGGTTCGCGTCGGCTTTGTCAGTCTTGTTGATCGCTATAACGATCGGCACCGCTGCAGCTTGCGCGTGGCTGATCGCTTCAACCGTTTGCGGCATGACGTTGTCGTCCGCTGCCACGACGAGCACAACGATGTCTGTCACCTGAGCGCCGCGAGCGCGCATTGCTGTGAATGCTTCGTGACCAGGAGTGTCGAGAAACGTGATCTGCTTCCCGTCGTCCAGCGTCACTTCATATGCGCCGATGTGCTGCGTGATACCGCCAGCTTCGCCAGCAACGACATTCGAACTGCGGATGTAATCCAGGAGCGACGTCTTGCCATGATCGACATGCCCCATGATTGTCACCACGGGAGCGCGGGGCTTCAGGTCTTCGTCGTCATCCTCGCTGTCGAACAAAACATCCGACGTGAACTCGCTCTCGAAGCTGACCTGGTAGCCGAACTCATCAGCAACAAGCTGGATGGTGTCCTTTTCGAGCCGCTGGTTGATCGAAACCATGATCCCGAGGCCCATGCACTTCTGGATCACTTCCGCGACCGATGCCCGCATCAGATCGGCCAGTTCGCCGACCGTGACGAACTCGGTCACGCGGATATGCATTTTGTCGCGTTCCTTCTCCTCGAGAAGGCGCTGCTCTTCCTCCTCGCGTTCCTTCTTGCGTTTCTTCCTGATTGCGGCACGAGCACTGAAGCTGTCATCCGTCATCTCTGCGAGCGTCTCACGGATTGCCTTCTCCACTTCCATCTCATCGACTTCGGCGTGACGCGATTTCTTCCGCTTTTTGCTCTTCGTCTCCGTTTCTTCTTCTGCCGCTGGTGTACGACCCGGGGCTTTCCTGCCCTCGTCCCTTACTTTCTTTTTCTTCTTCTTCTTTTTCTTCTTGTCCTCTTCAGATTCCTCGGTGGATGCAGTCACGGGAGCCGGCCGGACAATTTCGATTTTGCCCTTGATCGTCAACCCGATACGCGGCCTTGCCATTGCTTTTTCGAGCGGCGTGAGTTCCTTACGCGGCTTCGGGGCTTCCGGCGGAGGTGGTTCAACAACCTGCGGGGCGGGCGGAGCTTCTGCAACGGGGGGCACAGGCTCCGGAGGAACCGGTGCTGCCTCCTCGACGACCTGTTCCGGCTCCACAACTTCTACGGGCTTTTCTTCCGCGACCGGAGCGACCTCTACCGGTACCTCAACCTCCTGGACTTCCTCCTCTCCCTGGACGGGAGCCGGGATTTCCTCCGCGGCGGATTTCTTCTCGGTCTTTTCAGGCTTCTCTGTCGGTTCCTTCTTCCGGGACGTACGGAATTCCTGGAGCTTTCGCTGGTGCCTCTCTGCGACGTCCTTCTCCTTTTTGAAGTGCCCCATGATGGCGGCAAGCATGTCGTCATCGACCGACGACATGTGGCTTTTCACTTCGAAGCCCTTCTTGTGCAGGAACTCGATCAGCGTTTCGCTGGACAGATTGAGTTCCGTCGCGAGCTTGTAGATCTTTATTTTTGTAGCGGCAGTATCAGCCATGCAGCGCTAGTCCGTTCTGAGTACTCACGTACACGAAATACAATTACTGCGGTTGCTTTTCTTCGTTCTCCGAAGGTTCAGCTGCTTCAGGCGCTTTTGGTTCGGCAGCCGCCGGTTCCACACTCCCGGCTTCTGCAGGAGCCGCAGCGGTCTTCTCGCTTCCGTCTTCGGCATCTTCGATTTCTGCGTCTTCGAGTCCGTGCTTCAACAATCCAACAATCTCTTCGATCTTTTCCTTCTCAATGCCGAGTGTGTTGACCAACTCCTCAACGGGAGTGTCGATCACGTCACGCACAGATTCGTATCCCTCATCGAAGAATTTGTGGAACATGACGTCGCCGAGCTCCTCGCGGAATTCGGACAGATCCATGTCATATTCTTCCTCTTCGCCGCCTTCCTTGATCAACTGAATATCGTAACCAGTCAATTTTGACGCAAGGCGCACATTTTGTCCGTTTTTGCCGATTGCAAGCGACACCTGGTCTGCTGCAACCGTCACGTTTGCCTTCTTGTTCTCCCGGTCAAGCTGAATTTCCTTCAGCTTCGCCGGCGAAAGCGACCGCGTGATGAAGACAAGCGGATCATCGCTCCAGTTGATAACGTCGATATTCTCGTTGTTCAGCTCGCGCACGATGGCGTGAATTCTCACACCCTTCATGCCGACGCATGCACCCACGGCGTCGATACGATCGTCATGGGAGAGCACCGAAACTTTTGCGCGATCACCTGGTTCTCGCGCGATCGCCTTGATCTCAATAATGCCGTCATAAATTTCGGGAATTTCAATTTCAAAGAGTTTTGCAAGGAAAGCGGGGTCGGCGCGGGAGATAATCACAAGCGGCGTCGAGGCGCTTTTGCGCACTTCCTTCAGCAGGGCGCGGATCGTTTCGCCTTTCCTGTAGCGCTCGCGTGCAATCTGCTCGCTCTTTG
>DATJQB010000317.1:0-2918 GCA_035506075.1 Bacteroidota bacterium
GTGATATCCCGCTCATGCCAGAGTGCGACATTTTCGAGTGCCGCGACAGCATTCCCGCGGAGCACGCGGGACAGCCCTGCAATGCGCTCACACGTAATCGGATTCCGCTTATGAGGCATGGCCGACGAGCCCTTCTGTCCCTTGGAAAAATACTCTTCGGCTTCCAGCACTTCCGTCTTCTGAAGGTGACGAATCTCCGTCGCAAACTTCTCGAGCGAGCTGCCGCAAAGTGCCAGCGTGTTCATGAACTCCGCATGGCGATCGCGCTGCAGCACCTGGGTGGAAATCGGTGCAGGCTTCAACCCAAGTTTCTCACAAACGTGGCGCTCGACTGATGGATCAAGGTGTGCGTACGTTCCAACGGCGCCGGAGATCTGCCCCACCGCTACGGTTTCACGGGCCTGCTGCATCCTCGCTATATTCCTCACGGTCTCTGCGTACCAAAGCGCCAGCTTCAGCCCAAACGTTGTCGGCTCTGCATGGATCCCATGGGTCCGGCCAATCATCAGCGTATTCTTAAATTCCTTCGCCCTGCGCGCCAAAACGGTCTTCAGCGTTTCGAGATCGCGGAGGATCAGCTCGGCTGACTGCATCATCTGGACTGCCAGCGCGGTATCGAGCACATCGGAGGACGTCATGCCGAGATGGATGAACCGGGACTCGGGGCCAACATACTCACCGACATTGGTCAGGAACGCAATGACGTCGTGCTTCACTTCCTCTTCGATCTGAAGGACCCGAGCTACGTCGAAGTTTGCTTTTGACCGGATAACGCCGACAGCCTCTCGGGGAATCACGCCGAGTTCAGCCTGGGCCTCACAAGCGAGGATTTCAATTTCAAGCCAGATCCTGAACCTGTTTTCGTCCTCCCAGATCCGGCCCATCTCCGGCCGTGTATATCGTGCAATCACTCGTGCAAATCCTTTCTATGGTTTCTTCGCGAGCGTCAGTTCCAGGTTGATCATCTTCTTCTCACGAAAGACCTTGAGCTTCAGGACATCGCCTGCACTTGCATCAGACAGAATCGCCGTGAAATCGTCCGCGGTGTTGATGCGGGCACCATTCGTTTCGAGAATAATGTCGCCGACCCGAAGGTCCGCCTTCTCTGCGGGTCCGCCATGGGCAACATCACTCACAATGATGCCTTTCACTTCCGTCATGCCGAAATAGCGCGCGACGCGGGCATCGACCTCCTGCGCTTCAAAACCGGTATAGATTTCGCGCGTCACCTGCCCTTTTTTGCGGAGATCTGCTACAATTCGCTTCACCTTGTTGATGGGGATCGCAAATCCGTAGCCGACAAATGCCTGGCTTACACCCCCTGTAAAGATCAGCGTGTTGATTCCCACCACATCTCCATTGCTGTTCACCAATGGACCGCCGCTGTTTCCTCCGTTGATCGCCGCATCCGTTTCCAGCATATCACGGTAGACTGCATTTCCCTGGCGGCCGAGATTCATCCCCGTCGAGCTTATGACGCCGACGGTGACCGTCGGTTTGTCGTTGATCTCGAAAAGGCCAAACGGATTTCCAAGCGCGATCGCCCATTCTCCGATTACGACATCCTCCGAGTTCCCGAGGTTGGCGTACGCAAGGTCAGACCCATCGACCTTCAGTAAAGCGATATCACTCACCGGATCGCTGCCGACAATCTTGGCTTTCATCTTCTTGCCGCCAACAAATGTCACGGTGATCTCCGTGGCATTTCCCGCGACGTGATAGTTTGTGACAATGTATCCGTCAGGGGAGATGATCACGCCGGATCCCAGGTTCTGAACCTGGTAGCGCTGCGGGCCAATGAACTGTCTCCAGAAGGGATCGTTGCCGAGATATTGCCTGAACGACGGATCCACGTTCAGAATGCCCGGCTGCTCGCGCACTTCAGTCACATTGATACCGACAGTGGCCGGGCTGACTTTTGCGATCGCCCTGGTGATGGCGTTGCGGCGTGAAGGCCCCACCTGATCCTGCCCTGCTTCGGGCTTGTCCTGCACGCGGACAGCTGTCGGGAAGGCGTTGTCGAAGACGGCATCGCTTTCACGCGCCGACGCGGCAACGGAGGGCTTGATCGTATAACCAATTGCAATTCCAATCGTCAGGGGAATCGCCAACACGAGCAACAGGATGAAATAGTTCTTCCTCATGGACACCCGGAGATTTATGTTTGTGAATTCGAGTTTTGCAGGTTCCGCTTCGCAGGTCCTTTCCAGACGTCACTGACGACGTCGGGGTGAGCCCCCAGCAAAAGCATGCTGAGCACACAGGCGAAGAACAGGAACGTCCAATTGTCGGCCTTTTCAATGTTGAGCGGCTGCACGAAGTGCCACGGTATCAGACACAGTAATGACGGAGTCAGTATAATGGCAGTGATGTTGGAGATCAGAATGTCGCGTTTCATCACTATCTTCGTGACCAGCCAGACAACTCCCCACACCACTGTGTAGCTGAACCCCAGCATGAACATGCCCCCGGCCGCAGTCGCGAGCCCTCTTCCGCCCTTGAACTTCGTCCAGATGGGGTATGTATGTCCAGCGATAGCGCCGAGCAGCGCAAATCCCTGATGCTGAAACGAATGAGCGAACAACTGGCTTGCAACGAAAACGGCAAGAAAACCCTTCAGCGCATCGAGAACGCCGACGAGCACACCGGTGAGTTTGGATCCGGTCACGACGAAAGCGTTGAATCCACCAGAGCGACCGCTTCCTTCCGCACGAATGTCGACGTGGGCCTGTTTGCGCACGATCAGGAATCCGACCGGAACTGATCCCACGAAATAGCCCCCAATGACTGCAGCAACGAGTTCCAGCACAGGCTCACCTGGATGTAAAGCGTCTAGTGACCAATTTGTGGACAAATTTACCTAAATCGGCTCCTAGAAGCAAGGCAGCCGGATTGAGTGGAAACCGGGGAAGACGATG
>DATJQB010000318.1:0-4903 GCA_035506075.1 Bacteroidota bacterium
TTGCGCGCCCTGACTTCTTTTCGTTCGGCAAGCAGATGCATTGCTTCGATCACCGCGTGGAACCGGTTGCAGCCGCGTGTCTGAGAATAGAGATTCACAAAATCCCAGGTTTCGCGGGCATACTTCGAGATGTTCTGCAGCTCCCAGGAGCGAATGAAATTCGGACAGAAACATTCTTTGTGTTTGATCTCCATCGTATCGAACGCACAGCCGTCAGAATCGATGCCGACGAAGAACGAGTGCGACGGCTTGAGATTGTGGAGTTCCTGGTGTGGATCGTGCGCCATGTCTCTTTCTTCTGCTCTGGTGTGTGGGTACTGTACCGTGCTGATGTCCGTCATGCCGCCGCGGGAGCCTTCTTCAATGCAGCCCGATGCAGCAACCATCCGACAACAGTGATCATCAGACCGACCATGATGAAGCACGATCTTCCGAACAGATCATTGGGAATGAAGACCAGAAGCATGACGAAAACTCCGTACGGGAAGGCAAGTCTGGAAAGCATTCGCAGCTGGGCATAGTCCATTGCTTTTGTTTTTTCCGGATCGGTGATCACGGGGATGGTCATGTTCGTGAAGACCTCGTCGGCGTTCCTGTTGTACTCGTCGGTATTCCTGCCGGGGAACAAGAGAGAAACGAAGAACCACGCGGACATCAACGGCACTCCAATAAGCATGGACGCAATCAGGAGATAGAACTCATTATAGACGTATTTCGTAAAGGGGACGGCAATGCCCAACAGATTCCTGATCACTTCGGGATCCAAAACATAATAGACGTTCAATGAAATGAGAAGACCGAGCAGCGTGGTACTCCATGCCGCCCATGAGGGAGCTCTTCTGAAAACCAATCCCCAGATGAGCGGAATCGCGATCGGAATCGCCACCATGCTGCTGAAATTGATCATCAGAGCGAACAAACTGAGCCCTTTGAGCTGATTCAAACCAATGGACGTGAGAATAATGAGAATCCCCAGGACGACGGTCGTAATTCTGCTCGCCAACAAATATTCTTTTTCCGATCGGTTCTTTCGCATAATCCTCATATAGAAGCTGCGCATGAAGAATCCTGAATTCTTGTTTAAGCCGGTGTCCATGTTCGATATCGTGCACGCAAACATGGCGGTCACCATGAGCCCGATCATCCCTTGAGGTAGGTGTTGCAAACCCATGCCGACATATGCCCCTTCAGAAATCCTGTCACCAAGCGGTCTCAGCTGCTCCAGAACGGTAAGATCCGGGTAGAGGATTGCCGCAGCCATGGGAGGGATGAACCATAACACCGGCCCAACGAAGAAGAGGATTGAGGCAAGCAATCCGCCTTTTCTTGCATTCTCAGAGTCTTTCGCAAAGAGAAATCGATACGACTCTGAAGGATTGTTGATGTTGATGACCTGCTTCAGGAGAGCGGCAAAGATCCACAAATACAGAAGCTGCGGGCTGAACATGGCGGACCAGTTGAAATGTTCCTGAGGTAATCGATGAACAAAACCAACGGCGCCACTCAGGAAATTGCCGCTCCCCACTGCTGTGATCGCCACAATGGCGGCGACGATGGTAATCGGCATCAGGATCATCATCTGCATGAAATCCGACGCGGAAACCGCCCATGCTCCACCCACAGATGAGAGCACAATGACCACGAGACCGATGCCTATGATACAGAGCATGATATTCCAACCGAACACGACCGAGACAAAGGTACTGATGGAATACAGCCAGATTGACGCGTAAATGATATTGGAGGGGATGTTCAGCCATGTAAAGAACTGTTCGTTCGCTTTTCCGAAGCGGTCGCGGATGATTTCCATGGTTGTCACCGCCCTCAGCTGGCGGAACTTCGCTGCGGAAAAAAGGTAGGTGACCAGATATCCCAGGGCGTTTCCGAAAAAGATCGTCAGGACGAGAAACCCTTCGCGGTATGCTTTGCCGGCGGCTCCGATGAATGTCCATGCGCTGAACTGAGACATGAACCCCGTAGCACCAACAAGCCACCACAGCATATGCCCGCCGCCGCGGAAATAGTCGCTCGAGTCTTTGCTGAACTTATGAAAGACGATGCCAATCAAAATGATGAACGCAAAATACACTACGATTACGCCATTATCATACATTCCCATTGGGAAGAGTCCCCTAGATAGACATCAACAAGATGAAACCTTAGTCGTTGCTACTGACGGTTCCATCCTTGTCAAGGACAAACCACTTCTTTCCGTTCGCAGAAACCCTCGCGGTAACAATCGGGCCCGCGAACTTCCTGCCGTTAAGGAGCACCGTGACATCTTGTATGGTGCCGATTTGGATGAATGCCCGCTCACCGTCAGCGAATGTCATCTCGGCGGTATTTTCCTTCACAACGAATTTCTTAACGATGCCCGCGAGCTTTCTGATGGACGCCTTGCCAACCCTGCCGCAGACCATCGAAGCGAGGTAGAATTTTCGCTCCGTTCCGTTTTCGTATCCCAGCACAGGAACGACGCTCTGACGATACCGCACATTCGATCCGTTGATGTCTTCAGCAAACGGGATCGCACGGAATTGTTTGGTGTAGCCATGCAGATTTCTGATGAACGTCAGCTTGCCGTCCTTGTAGGCCGCCTCAGCGCCGTTGACGGAGACCGTCTTCGCTTCGCCTTCATCGAAGCCAAGCGGGTAGCCCCCTTCTTTGAACACGAGCGATTTCGTCGTCTCGATCTGGTGAAAATTGATCATGACGTCGTCTTTGACGAGAATCGACGTATATGCGGTCCCTTCCTTGTCGACTTCGAAGAGAGGATAGCGCGATGCAGCAAAGTCCTTTTCACAATAGAGCAATTCCATCTCCCATCGCTGACGGAAGTTGATTCCGTCTTCGGAGAATTGCAGGACGTTGTCGCAGTTGAAGTTCTTGTAGACCGATCGCGCTTCATAACTGAAAATGGAGGAGTAGGCGAACTTCGTATACTTGGCGTTGTACTCCGCTTTGTCGTGATACGATTTCTGGTTGATCAGCTGCACGTGGCCCGTGTTCTTCTCACCCACCAGCAGCAGTCCGGCGTGGCGAAGCGGAACGGAATAGTTGCCTCGGTGAATAGGCAGCTTTTCTTCCTTCATCTTCCAGAACGGATCGTTCTGCGGAATGAGGAGAATGTTGAATGCCTTCGTTGCCCAGTACGGCGAGCCGCCGCAGGAATAATGTTCCAGGATCTCTGCGCAGGGGCGGAGAAATCCCATCGAGAGATGATTCTGCTCCGTGAGAATGTCGTGACTGAAGAAGAACTTCATCGCGCTGTTGCACATGGTCTTCACCTCGCCGGCCGGAATATCCAGACATCCGAGGTACTGTCCGAGAGCGATGGAAGAGAGGAATCCGAACCGATAAATCATCGACCGTCCGAAACAAGGGGTGCTTCCATCCCTGGAGAAAAAGTATCGGAAGTCGCGGACGAACATTCGTACACGATCCTTGTGGAGGTCGGCCAGCTCAGGATTCGAGTCGCCATCGAGAATGACCCAGATCAGATAGTAGTAGAGAAACGCCCACGAGTTGTAGTAATCAATCCGGTTGATGTTCCCGTCCCGATACCATCCATCCCCCATATACATGTGATCGCAGCCTTTCAGATTCGCATCAATTTGTTCCTGCGAATAAGGCATGCCAAATTTCTTCAGCACGGCGTTGGTAACAACGTTGAACAGCAGCCAGTTGTTTTGATGATACTTCACCCTGGTGCACTGGTACAGGTAGTCCGCCACCTGCTTCTTCTCCGCTTCAGAGTACTTGTCCCAAATCAGCTCTTTTGAGAGATACAATCCCCAGGCCAGCGAGGCCATTTCGACGAGATGCTGGGCGTAATCGACGATATCACCCCAGTATTCAGGATGCTTTGGATCGGTACCGGCGAGGATTCCCTTTCGATAGAAAGCGGCAACATCGACTTTGGCCCCTTTCCACGTGAACGTTCCTGTTTTGGAACTCCGGAGCCACGGCCCGGCCATGATCATCGACCGTGTAAATCCTTCCAGTTCATCTGCCAGAAGGCCATGGTGACTGCGTGGTCCGGGAATTCGTTGGCGCGCACCGCCGGGTGATGCGCTCTCCATGATTCCCTTCATCAACGCGAAGAACACTTCTTCCCAGTGTTTCCGTGTCCAACCCGTGATGGGAGAGACGGTTCTGTTCAACGGAGTTTTCAGCTCAAGCTTTTTCATAGATCTCAACTCTTCAAACCAAAGGGATCATAATTAGAGAGCGGCCACGAACCCTGCGCTTTCTTTTTCCCGAACAGAACTGCTTTCGAAACTCGCAGTCCTTCAGGTGTCAGGTTCATATTCAGGATTGCCGTTTTTGCGGTCGGCAGAAGCCCGCCTACGTCCTTGATGCAATACGGAGTATTGGTGATCAGCACTACCGGATACCCTTTGTCGATAAGCGTCTTCGGATAGGTATGCGGTTTCTCCTGTCGATCATAGTAGTTGGTGCAGAGGATGAGATCGAATGTGTTGTCCTCGACAAATTTGACAACTTGTGCATCCTCTTTTTCATTGAAGCCGAATTGCGTCTCGAACGTCTGCAGCTCCGGCCACCCCTCCTCCATGATTTGCTGGAACAGAGCCGCATGATCGTAGAGATCATTCGGTGATTTGATCGAGTTCTGCTGATTGATCAGAAGGACTTTCTTTTTCCTGTTCAATGGAATCGCACCCAACTCGTCCTTAACGACCAGAATTGCTTTCTGAGCCGCTTTCTGCGCAGTGTGCACAACCATTTTGTCCCTGTAGGGAACTGCTGCTTTATCCGGATTCACGATCCCCATATTCTTGAACATGCCGTACGCTTTTTTGATCCTGAGGATCCTTCGTACCTTGTCATCCAGTTCATCCGAGTTTATTTTCCCTGACTCGACCCATTGCCTGATGGTGTA
>DATJQB010000319.1:0-6790 GCA_035506075.1 Bacteroidota bacterium
GTCGGCGATGTCACGCACGAGCTGAACGAGGCGGTACGGAGCGTCCATCAGCACGATGGTGCGGGTTTCGCGCTTCAGCTGCTGGAGCTCTGTGATGCGGCGGGTACGTTTTGGTGAGAGAAATCCCTCGAAGACAAATTCACGGATGGAAAATCCTGATACGATGAGAGCGGGCATAAGCGAGGAAGCGCCCGGAACAGGGACAACAGGAATCCCGAGGCGAATCGCCCGCTCCACAAGTACCTGACCGGGGTCTGAGAACACCGGCGTTCCTGCATCGGAGATCAGCGCAACGGAAAGCCCTGCCTTGATCCGCTCGAGAATCACCTGCGACGAAGCAGCCTCGTTGTGTTCATTGAGGCTCTCGACCGGCTTCTCAATGCCGTAGTGGCGAAGAAGCCGCGAGCCCTCCTTTCGCTCCTCATACACCACAAGGTCGACCTCCTTCAGCACGCGAAGAGCGCGGAGGGTCATGTCCTCCCAATTACCAATCGGGGTGGCGACGAGGTACAATGTTCCGGGCATGGACGATCACCGTTCGGGCGGAGTGTGATAAACGCCGGGGGGCACTCCCTTGCGCATCGCTTCCCATTCCTTGATGAACGTGATGATCAGCGCAGTTGTCGGCACGGCGATCAGCAGGCCAAGAAACCCAAGGAAATAGAAGAACACAAGAATCGAGAAGATCACGAGAAGCGGATGAAGTCCGATCTTGCTTCCGACGATACGCGGGGAGAGATACATTGTCTCGAAGATGCGCAGCGACTCGATGGAGAGCGCGGCGAACAACACCTTGGGCAGCACAGGGGGATCGCTGAACATCGCCACGATGGCTGCGAGCACCATCGTAATGATGAGACCGAAGTACGGGATAAGATCAAGGATCGCCGCAATCACACCGATCATCAGGGCGTACTTGATGCCGACGATCGAGAAGATTGTCGCAATGATGACACCCTGCACGAGCGCAACCGTGACGGCGCCGCGGAGGTACAGCCCGATGACCTCGTCAGCAGTGTTCAGGTACGACTCGACCCGATCGCGGTACCGGTGCGTGAACAGCATCGTGAAGCGATGCCGAATCTTCGGCAAATCAGCGAGGATGTAGAACGTCAGGAACGGCACAAGAACGACATAGAAGATCTGCGTCACAAGATTGCTGATGCTGCTTGCCACGAGGAGCAGTCCGCGTACGAGGTTCTTGAGGATGTCCTCGAGCTTCGGCATGAACTGACTCGTGATCGTATTGCGGACCTCGTCGGCTGATACTCCGTACTTCTCAAGTGCCCGGAGCATGCTGCTGTTCCAGATCAGCGTGTTGAAGTCCGAGATCAGCTTCGACATCGAGTCGAGGATCCCTTCGACCTGCGTCAGGACGACGGGGAGCACGAGGAAGAAGAAGAGGACGATGAGACCGAGGAGTATCAGAATGAGAATCATGGAGGTGACCCACCGCGGCACACTCCATCGTTCGAACTGCTCAACGATCGGATTCAGCACGTAAGCAAGCACCAGCGAGACTGCGAACGGAGCGAGGAGCGACGAAATGGATGAGAGAAACCAGATGCCGAACAGGATGACGCTCAGCCACATGATCTTCTTCGCGAGGCTGTATCCCCTCAGAGGATAGAGGAGAAACAGGATTGCCCCCAGAAGAAGAAACGGCGAGAGAACGGACTGAATCGAATAGATCAGCACCAACAGGAGCAGGATTGCTCCGATGAGAAGAACGATCTCGATACGACCGAGAGATTGAAACAAAGAATCCCAGTGCGTGTCGAGTGCTTCGAGCTGAGGATCGGCGCCCGGCCTGATCCTGCGTGTGCGTCTCTTGGCACTCATTGTTGCTCCCCTTTTGACGACGAAATACCGGTGTGTCCAAATCCACCGCCACCCCTGGCGGTTTCTTCGAGCGATTCCACTTCCTCCCATTCCACACGCGCATAGCGCTGGATGATCATCTGCGCGATCCGGTCGCCATGCCGGATGGTGAATGGCTTCGAACCGAAATTCGTCAACACGACTTTCACCTCGCCGCGGTAGTCGGAGTCGATTGTCCCGGGCGAGTTCAGAATACCAATCTGGTGGTTGATGGCAAGACCGCTGCGCGGCCGCACCTGCGCTTCAAATCCCTCGGGCAGTTCAATGCTGATCCCGGTTGGAACAAGAATGGTCTCGGAAGGATGAATCGTTGTATCGGTACCGACCGCTGCAAGCAGGTCCATTCCAGCGGAACCTGTAGTTGCATACTTCGGGAGCGGCAGGTCACTCCCCCAATGACCTTTTCGACTGATGCGGACTTTGATATGTTCTGACAAGCGGTTCTGGCGATCTCCGGAAGGTTTCTGTGTTTGAATATAGACAACGCCGAAAAGATAAGCAAACCGGCTGAAACAGCGAGCCCCGGCACGCTCTTGCGCATCGGGGCTCTGATGGAATGGGCTCTGTTCTTTCGGGCCTAACGAGGCTCGGGAACCTCCTTCTCCTTCTGCAACCGCTCGCGCTTGTCCATCTCGTTCATCAGCGAATCGAGCTTTGAGATCTTGTGCTTCCGGCCTTGATAGGCGCTGTCCAGGAATTGCTGGAGACCGCGCTCGTCAAAGTGAATGACACGGCTGCGTGCCCGCGGATCGCCTTTGAAAACCTCGATGGCCCCGCCGTTGCCCTCTTTGCCGAGGTGGATCATCAGGCTGTCGAGGTCGAAATTGAAGAAGAACGAGCTGTCGTCACCGCTCATTCGCATGTCGAAGAGATTCGGCGGCTGTGGCGCGCGCCGCCCAACCTGGGTCGCCATACGGGGTCTCACCCAGGGATCCATGGGCATCGATGGCATCCCTTCCCAACCGCTAGAAACCTGGATCGTCAGTGACTCCGAATCACCGGACACTCTGACGTGCGGAACAGCCACCCTGGAACGTCGGTTCATCGCCATGTCACGCTCTGCCATGCGGCGCATCAGGTTGTTCACATGGCCGGTAACGGTTGCCTGCAATTCTTCGGCGTGCGCGAAATGGAGACGCAAGCTGTCCATGTCAAGGTCAATGGGTGAAAGAAGCACAGAGTCGGGCGAGATCACCACGTAGTGCGATGTCCGCTGCGGTGTTCGCATTGTATAATAGATGCGCTCGGGAGATTCCGGCGCGCGTCGCCCGCCTGCCACTGTGTAAGGAGCCTTGCGTGCCTGCAGGAAATGCTCAAAGCGCGTGCGTTGAACCGGTTCCAGCGCCGCGGCAATTCCCGACAACATCACACGGTTGAGACGCGACAGATCGGGATTGAACGCCATCGCCTTGTCTTCCGCGACGAGCACTGAACCCTGCAGCTTCACCCGGCCGAGGTCCAGCAAGGAGTCGATGATGAGAAGCTGACCATCCGTCGGCTGCACTGCATCGACAAAATCCTTCACTGTGACAGCCGGCGTTTTTCTGTCCACCTTCTTCTCAACATCGATCGTGCAGCCCTTCGCTGAATCTTCATTCACCCTTAGCTCGGTCTCGGCTTTCGCATCCAGCGGTAGCGTGCCGAACATCGCGAACTGGAGAGCCTGATTCTTGTCGATGTGCGTGAAGAGCGGCATCAGCGATCCCTTCAGGACATCGTTCTGCACAACATTCTGCACCCGCTCGGACTGTTTGCTGACAAAGTCGACAAGCGTCGAGCGCTGCTGGAAAATAAAGAAACCGAGGAGGAGTACGGCGAGAGCGCCGGTGAGCCCGACCGCCGGCAGATATTTCCGCGGGAATGGCAGGAGGTTCTCCTCCTCCCGTTTTCTGCGCTCGAGTTCGACAGAGAACCGGGTCCAGAACGCCTGTGCAGGCGGCAGCTTTTCCTTTGATGAAAGAAGACTCCTCAGGGCCTTCAACTGCCCGAGTTCGGTCCTGGCTGCGGGATCGCGCGCCAGGATCTCTTCAACCTCGTGTCGCTGTGCCTCGTCCAATACTCCGTCAAGATACGCTGAGAGAAGCTGAGACAGCTCCGAACCTGACTGAAGTTTCATCGTACGTTCTCCTTCAGTAGTGGCTCAAGAACTTTTCTCAACATTGCACGCGCACGCGACAACCTTGACTTCACTGTACCAATCTCGCATTCCATGATCTCCGCTATTTCTTCATAGGATAGTCCATCTACATCTTTCAAGATGATGGCGATTCTATACTTCTCCGGCAGTGTCTTCAGCCCGGCAGCGAGCAGTTCCTGAAGCTCATTGTCGTGCTGCTCAACAACAATCTTTGACGAAAGCTCCTTGTCCGCCGTGTCGAGCATCGTCTGGAGCGAAAACCATCGGCGGACTTTTCTCTTCCGCAATTCATCGCGGCTCTTGTTGACAGCGATGCGATAGAGCCACGTGTAAAACGACGACTGGAATCTGAACTGTGAAAGTGCTTCATATGCTTTGATGAAGACGTCCTGCGACAGATCGTCCACAATCTGATTGTCGTGGAAGATCGAGTAAATCAAATTCCTGATCCGTTCCTGGTAGCGCTCAACAAGAATGCGGTACGCGCCCTGTTCACCCTGTTGCACAAGGGTAATCAGCACTTCGTCGGACTTCGCGTTGAGTGGTGCTTCCGCCGTCTGCGCTAGCGTTTGATAAGCCATCGGCTGCTTTATGGGACCGGATTCACTCATATAGACGTAGTGCGTTCACCTCGTGTTCCTTCTTTCGTTCTCTTCTTACGTGCTTGATATACAGCGAATTCAGGCGTTTTGTTGCGATTTTTGTGAATTTCTGAGAAGCGGAAAAAACAAGAAACCCGTGAACGCTGCACTCAATGGACAACGAACACGGGCTTCACTGACTCAGGGCAAGACGTTCAGGCTGCCGCTTCCTGCTCCATTGCCGAACGGGCAGGCTTCACTCTCTTTTCAAACTCTTCGCGGAAGCGACGGATCATCGATTGAACCGGCCATGCCGCCGCATCACCAAGCGCACAGATCGTGTTCCCTTCGATGTTGTTGGCGACATCCATGAGCAGATCGATGTCCTCGTGCCGTCCCTCTCCTTTTTCAAACCGGCTGAGAATCTTGTACAGCCAGCCCGTTCCCTCGCGGCAGGGAGTGCATTGACCGCACGATTCGTGATAATAGAATTTCGATATCCGTGCGATCACCCGGATAAGATCCGTATCCTCATCCATCACGATCAGTCCTGCAGTACCGACCGACGAGCCCGCCGCCTTCAGCGACTCGGCATCCATGCACGCTCCTTCAAGCTGGTCCCCGCGCATGATCATCGTCGAAGAACCGCCGGGAATCACAGCCTTGATCTTCTTGTCCCCCGGGACACCGCCGGCATGTTTGTAAATGATCTCGAGAAGCGGGACACCCGTGGGCAATTCGTAGACCCCGGGCTTGTTTACATGACCGCTCACTCCCACCAGGATTGGTCCCGGATGTTTCGGCGCGCCGATTTTTGAATACCATTCCCATCCGCGATTGATGATGAGCGGGACGTTGCTCATCGTCTCGACGTTGTTGATCGTCGTCGGGCATCCCCACAAACCAAACTGCGCCGGGAAGGGGGGCTTGATTCTTGGATAGCCGCGCATGCCCTCGAGCGAGTTCATGAGTGACGACTCTTCGCCGCAGATATAAGCACCGGCTCCTTTGTGCACAACAATCGCTGTTGAGAACGCCGTCCCCAGGATATTCGATCCGATGTACCCTTTCGCATAGGCATCGGTGACAGCCTTCTCCAGCATGCGGATCCATTTTCCGTACTCGCCCCGCACATAGACATACGCCGTCGTAATTCCCATCGCGTATGCGCCGATAAGGATTCCTTCAATGAGCAAGTGGGGATTGGATTCGAAGATCTGGCGATCCTTGAATGTTCCCGGTTCCGACTCATCTCCGTTCACGCAGAGGTATTTCGGCTTCGGGGTCTGCTTCGGCATGAAGGTCCATTTCAGCCCAGTCGGAAAACAGGCTCCACCTCTTCCGCGCAGACCGGACTTCTTCACTTCATCCGTCACTTCCTCGGGCTTCATGCTGAGCGCTTTGCGTAGCGCCTGGTAGCCGCCATGCGACTCGTAGACGTCGATTGATTCAAGTCCGGGTATGTCGGGGAGAATGTACTTTTCCATGCCGGCCTATTTCCGTTCCAACGCTGCAATCATCCGTTCGAGTTTCTCCTCGGTGAGATTCTCGTAATACTCCTCACCAACGGCGACCATGGGTGCTGTGCCGCACGAACCCATGCATTCGACTTCGGAGAGTGTCCATTTCTTGTCTTTCGACGTCTCGCCCATCTCAACGCCAAGGCGTTTCTCAAGATAGGCGACAATCTTGTCTGAGCCGCGCAACATGCATGAGACATTCGTGCATACTTCGATGTGATGTTTCCCGAGAGGCTTCGCGTGAAACATCGTGTAGAACGTCACCACACCAAGAACATGAGCAAACGTTACGTTCAAAAGTTCGGCGACGTACTTCATCGATTCCTCGGAGATGAAGCCGTTTTCTTCCTGGACCATCCACAACACGGGCAGAACGAGCGCCTGGGTCGTTGGATACGACTTCTTCAGCTCTTCGAAACGCTTGAGGCTTTTTTCGGATAAAATGTCGGACATGTCACTTTTCGAGTAATCGTTTCGCTCAGAAGAGCTTGCTGTGACAGATTGCTGCGCCGCGGATTGCGGTCAGGCTCATTTGTCTGCCTCACCCATGACAGGGTCGAGGCTGCCGATGATGGCCACGACGTCGGAGATCATCGAGCCGATGACCATCGTCGGAAGAGACTGCAGGTTCGTAAACGACGGGGAGCGGATTTTCAGACGCCACGGATATC
>DATJQB010000320.1:0-39087 GCA_035506075.1 Bacteroidota bacterium
TCCCGCGATGCACATCACGTCCATGAATGATCACGGTTGCACCGGTCGCGGCGAACTCGAGTGCGGCCTGGCGGCCGATTCCATCTGTTGAGCCGGTGATTAAAATCGTCTTGTCATTCATGGCTGGTCAACCATGCAAGGAAGAACATCGAGAGGATCGGTTGGCGGCTGCACGGGTCCGGCTGATCGTTCGGAACTTCCGGGCGAAATATACATGAGGGGAGTTGAAACAGCAAGGGCGACGCAACCCTGAGCTTGGTCCGGATCGTCGCCGCCCCTGAATACATCGAGGATATGCAGTGCCTTAGTTGTTGCGCGGCGGGCGGTTCTGCATCCGCTGTTGCTGCTGTTTCAGAATTTCGTCGTACTTTGCTGCCTGTTCCTTCGTGAGGAGAGCTGCAATTTCCTTTGTCTGCTTCTCACGAAGCTCCATCATCGCAGCACGCATGCCGTCCATGTCGTCCTGCATCGCGTTTCTCTTTTCCATCATTTCCTTCTGGTATTTCTCCATGATCGCCGTAACCTTGACCACCGTTGCGGAATCCAGCGACAGCTGCTTCCCTAATGCTTCGGCGCGATCCTTGGGGGACATGCGCATTCCCTGTCCGCCGCCCATACCACCGCCGCCTTGCTGGGCAAACGCGACCTGCATCAGGCCGGCGATCACGAGCAATACGGTCAGCATGCTGAAACGATGCATGAGTGATTTCATAAGAGTACTCCGTTGTGATTGTTGTTGATTGTGTGAGTTAACCATGCGATGTTTACTAAACTCTTTGCCGGATTTGGCTGAAGATCGATCCCCGGTTCAATTTGGAGTCGTGAGATGGACTATGAGCCAGTGTTTCAAAGGTTCCGGCGCATCGCCGCCAAGGTTGCTTTGACTCTGTCCTCCACCGCCGCGTCCGCCCCGTCCGCCACCTCCTCCACCTGCACCGCTGGCTGCGCGTGCCGGAGGAGCCAGCTGAGCGCGCATTGCGTCGGAGTACTCACCGGTTTCAAGCCCGATCGCCAACGGCTTCGACACATCCGCCCCCACTGCGTACGGATGATCTGCATTTTTCTGAAGGGGGATCTTCAATTCGTATGTCAGAGTACCGTCGGCATAGCCGAGATGCACTTCGATACCCTTGGCCTGATGTTCCGTCATCCTGTGATGCTCGCCCTCTCCAGGGCCCACGATGTCGTATTGACGCTGCGCGGCTTCAAGAAGCCGTCTGAAATCTTCGGGATTCTGCTGTGAGGGGAACCGCCGTCCCTGCAGGAGGCCGCTCACAGGAAACTGAATGCCGAACGATTTCGCCTTCGATCCGGCCGGGTCGAACCAGACCGTGGTCCCGAGCGCAAGCATCTGGGTTTGCGTCATCCGGTTGGATGTGATCAGGCAGAGGTACAGATTTTCTTTGTCATTCTTGATCCCTACGAGTACTTCCGGGCCCGGGACCAGCATCGTGGCATCTTTCCATCCTTCGCCGCTGCCGTTCATTTTCGGCTCCTCGTTTGTCCAACGGCTCGTCAGTTCGAATGTCTTGCTGCATCCGGACAGCGTCATGCCTGCAAGAAGGACAACTACCAGAAGGGAAAGGTTTAAGATGTTGAACGTTCTGTGAGGGGAATCGCACGGGCAGCGATTGCCTCGGTTTAAGTCCACCGTCATGTTGGTGTTCCTCTCAAAATCCCTGATATGCTGGTTTCTGACCCGCAAAGATAGCAAGATCTTCAATGATAATATAGAACGAATGAAAGAGGGATTTGTCTCGCAGCGACAGCTTCGTACCATCTCGTGAAAGGGGAGATGAACAAAAAGGGAGCACCGGACGCAGCAGGACTCAACCGGGCTCCCTTTCCTAAGAGTGAGAAAATTCACAAAAACAAGGGTCTTCAGATCAGGAGGGCATAGAACCCTCTTCTGCTTCCCTGAAGCGCGCGAAGAACCGCGATGCCTTGATCGTCCATTGATCGAGCAGCGAATAGACAGTTGGCACGATCACCAGTGTGAGGAAGGTGGAGATTGTCAGTCCGAATATGATTGTCACTGCGAGCGGACGCCAGAACTCCGCGCTCTCGGCGCCGATGATGAGATGGAATTCCCTCCAATCGAAATCGATCCCCGTTGCAAGTGGAAGCACGCCGAGGACTGTCGCAGCCGCAGTGAGCAAGACCGGACGGAGACGAATTCTTCCTGCTTCAAGGAGTGCATCCTCGAGTGAAAGCCCCCCCTCGTCGTGTTTGTGTTTCACAAAATCAAGCAGCACGATTCCGTTGCGCACGACGATACCGGCAAGGGCAACAACGCCGACACCCGTCATCACCACGCTTGCAGGAGTACGCGTGACAAGCAGGCCGAACATCACGCCGATCAGCGACAGCAGTACCGAGATCAGGATGACGAAGGGAACTTTCAACGAATTAAACTCCGCCACCATGATGAGAAAGACGAGCAACAGTGTGATGATGAATGCCTTGCTGAGAAAATCAGAAGCCTTCTGCTGTTCTTCCTGCGATCCCGTGAGCTTGATGCCGTAGCCTGTCGGGAGTGTTATCCCGGCAATCTTTGCCCTGACGTCCGTGATCACGTCGGACTGGACGCGGCCCTCGACTTCGCCCGAGACAGTGACCACGCGTTTCTGATCCTTGCGCTTGATGTCGGCTACTGCCGTGGTGCGCTTGAGTTCTGCGACTGACGTCAGCGGGATCGACAGTAACTGTCCCCGGCGGTTCATGAACGTGATGCGCAGATTTTCCAGGTCAGCGGGGGCGACACGCTGGTCTTCCCGCAGCCGGACACGTATGTTGTACTGATCTTCCCCGACACGGTACTTCGACGCGTCCACCCCGGCGATGGCTGCACGAATGGTGGATGCAATCTGCCCGGTACTCGTGTAGTAGATACCCGCCTTCTCGCGGTCTATTCTTATTTCAACTTCCGCGCGGCCCGTGTTGTAATCGTCCTTCAGGTCAACGAGGCCGGGTACATCTTTGATCTTCTCCTGCACCACGGTGCTGAGCGCTGCCAGCTGGTCATAGTCTTCACCCGATATTTCGATGTTCACCGGTGCACCCACGGGAGGGCCCATTTGTTGTTTTGCTACGCGTATGTCGGCACCTGAAATCCCTCCGGTTGCTTTGCGTATTTCCTCGAGTGTCTGGAACGTGTTCTGCTGCCGCAGTTTTTTCTCGTAGAAGCTGACAGCGATCTGGGACTTGTTGGGCGTTCCCTGGCTGCCGAAATCGAAGGCATTGTCCGAGGTGCCGGCGCTCGCGGCGACGAACTCGGCATCTTTCCTGCCGGGGATCTGGTCTATCCGCGCCTCCACGACCTCCGCAATGTGATTCGTGATATCAAGCGATGTGCCGGCAGGTGCCTCGACGTTGACCGTCACCTGAGACGGCTGGGTGTTCCCGAAGAAATCGACCCCCTTGTTGAACAACCCGAACAGGATGATGATAGCAAGCAGGAGCCCGAACGATGCTCCCATGGTCAATCCCTTGTGGTCGAGCGTCCACTGCAGCGTCTTCACGTACTCCTTCTGCAACCAGGGAAACACGACACTGTCGACCTCGTGATACAAGATCGTAAACGGGTTGTATTTCTTGTACCAGTGCGGATGCTCACGGTTTTCTTTCGCCTTGCGGATTTCACGCTTGTAGTTTATGAAACGGGCAGCCTGTACGGGGCTGATGACGTACGCCACGAAAAGCGAGGCCGTGAGCGTGATAATCAAGGTGTACGGGAAGTACTTCATAAAGTCGCCAACGATGCCGGGCCAGAAGGCGAGGGGAAGAAACGCGGACAACGTCGTGATTGTCGATGTCAACACCGGCACGAAGACTTCGCCGGCTGCCTTCTTCGCTGCGACCTCCGGCAATTCTCCGTATTCCTGCTGATGCCGGTACGTGTTTTCGATGACGACAATCGCGTCGTCCACCAGGATGCCGAGTACGAGCACGAGGGAGAACAGAACAACCATGTTGAGCGTGATCCCCAGCGTGGAGAGCACGATAAATCCCACGAACATCGACAAGGGAATGGCGGTTGAGATCAGGAGGGAATTTTTGAACCCGAAGAACATGAAGAGGGACATGACAACGAGGAACATGCCTGTGATGACGCTGTTCTCGAGCTCCTTCACCATGCGTGTGACGAACCGCGACTGGTCGTTGGAGATATCAATGCTGATCCCCTGGGGAAGACGCTCCCTCGTTTGTTCAACAAGCTTCTTGACCTCATCGGTGATGCGGATGAGGTTTTCACCTGCCCGTTTCCGGACATGGATCGAGACGACCTCTTTGCCATTGAGCCGGGCATAGGTCTGCCGGTCTTCAAATGAATAGTTCACATTCGCCACATCGCGCAGGTAGATCGGCTTGCCGTTTTGCATCTTGAGGACGATATTTTCGAGGGGGCGGACTTCCTTGAACTCGCCGGGGATGCGGATCGTCAGGTTCTTGTCCTTCGTGTCGATGGAACCCCCGGGGATCGAGAGATTCTCCGACCGGATCGCATTCGCGATATCGTCAAAGCTGATCTGGTACGCGTTCATCCTGTACACGTCGACGTTCACCTGCACTTCGGGTTCCATGCCCCCGGTGACATCCGCCCCGATGACGCCCGGTATCGCTTCGATTTCGTCTCCCAGATCATCTGCGATCTTTTTCAACCTTGCCAGGCCCACCTGTCCGGCAACGTTGATATAGACGATAGGAAACTCGCTGATATTGATCTCGTTGATGACAGGATCGAGGATGTCGTTGGGCAGCAGAGAGCGGGAGGAGTTCACCTTGTCCCGCACACGCCTCAGACCTTCATCAATATCAATCCCCGTGTTGAACTCCACCTGGATCGTGGAAAGTCCCTCCTTTGAAACGGAGGTGATGTGTTTGATATCTTTCAGTCCTTTGAGTTCGCGTTCGAGCGGCTGCGTGATCAGTCCCTCAATATCGACCGGCGACACGCCGATGTACGGCGTCGCCACGATGATCAGAGGGATCTTGATGTCAGGTGCAGCCTCGCGCGGAAGACCCTGGTACTCTGTCCACCCGAACAACACGATCAGAATCATGAGAATGTAGACGGGTGTCTTGTGGTCGACTGCTATGCTCCAGATTTTCATTGTCAGTCTCCGCTATTGAGTCACAATGACGGGTGAACCGTTGATCACTTTCTGATATCCTGAAACGATGAGGTGATCGCCCGCCGCCAGCCCCTCGAGCACTTCAACCATTATTCCCTGGCGCCCGCCGAGTTTCAGTCTTCGTTCCTCCGCTTTGCCGTCTTTCTCAACGTACACGATCGCGCGGTCCCTGTCGACAAGCTGGACGAGATTCTCGCTGACAAGTAGCGCGTTCTGTTTCGATTCGCGCTGCACCCTCACCTTCGCAACCATCTCGGGTTTCATCTTGCGGTACGGATTGGGGATGACGATCTCAACCTGCAGCGCCCTGTTCGAAGACGATACGGTAGATCCGACAAAGTTGACATTGCCACGGAGCGTGTCGCCGGGAAGCGCATCGAACGTGATGACAGCCGGCGCGCCGACGGGAACAGAGCCGGAGTACATCTCGGGGATATCCGCCTGAATTTTCACCGTCGACGTATTGACCACGCGGGCAACGGGAACCCCGGGGGGTGCATAGTCTCCTTCGTTCGGGATGATGTTGTCGACGGTTCCGTCGAACGGGGCGCGGATCTGCGTTCGCTCCCAGCGCGCCATCATCAGGTCGGCGTTTGCCTTTGCTGCGTCGCGGGTGTATTCGGAGGTTTTCAACTGGAGCTCGCTGATGCCCTGTTCTTCGAACACCTTCCGCTGTTTCTCGAGACTCAACTCAGCCAACTTGTACTGTGCGTTGGCCGCATCATAGCCGGCCTTGATCACCTCGTCCCTGAGGACGATAATAAGATCGCCCTTCTTTACGCTCTGACCCTTCCGCGCCTTCCACTCCTTGACGACGCCCCCCTCTTCAGGGCTCAGATTCGCGTCGTCAGAAGCCTTCACCGTGCCGGCGACCTGGATGGCGTCGACGAGCCGGGCCGGCTTGAGAGATTCGATCCTGACGTTGACCGGCTGGACCTTGTCGCCGGTGTTCGTCGCCTCCTGCTTGCCGCAGGAAACGAGAAGCAGTCCACCGAGGATCAATAATGCCGCAGACATTCGCAGTGTACTATTCATGGACGTGTTCCTTCAGTAGTTTACTTTTCTTCAGTTTCAAGGAGGTAGCCGGGCAGACGCCCGATCAGCTGATCGAGGTCGGCCGAAGCAATAAGGTAATCGTAGATCGCCTGCACGCGATTGACACGGGCTTGTGTCAGGGCAAGCTGCGCATCGTTCACTTCGAGCTGCGTCGCGGCGTTGCTGAGGAAGCGGGTGGTGACGATTTTGTAACCGCGTTCCGCCATCTCGACGGTCTTGCCCTGGGCATCGACGCGCTTGCGGGCCTGCTGGAGGTTTCCCAGGACGGAGTGCAATCCCGTCTGCAGCGTGCGTTCGAGACTCACCTGCTGTTCCTCACTCTTGCGGCGTTCGAGCTGTGCCTGTTCGACGCGGGCGTAAGTTTGAAATCCCTGGAAAAGATTCAACGAAAGCGACAGTCCGACTGTCGACCCTTTATAGAAGTCGTTCGTCGAGAAGGTAAACTCGTTCTTCGCCGCCTGATACTGATATTGACCGAAGGCTGCGATCGTCGGCAGGTAGTTGGAACGCTCTGCGTTGACAGCGGCGTTGTTGAGCTCGATCTGGCGTTTTACTGCGCTCAGACCGGGATTCAGCTCAAGGACAAGAGTTTCAGCGCGCCGGAGAATTTCTTCATCGACATTTTCAAGTACGAGGCTGTCCGTCAGAACCAGGTCGGACTTGTTTGTCAGGCCGATTGTATTGCGCAGGTTATCGAGGGCGAGGTTGAAGTTTGTCTCGCTCTGGATCACCACGGGCCGGATGTTCTCGACGCCCACGGATGCCCGGAGCTCGTCGTATTCCGAGACGAGCCCCTGTTTTGTCATGAGGCGCACATTCTTCAGGTTGTCTTCGGCGTTCTGCATGCTCGATCGCATCATGCCAAGCGCCTCCTGTGCAAGGAGAGCGCCGTAGTATGCCTTGCGAACTTTTGCGATGGTCTCCACCTGTTTCGCCTGGTAGACGTCGCGGGCAAGATGCGAATACACATTCGCCGCGCCGACGCCGATGAAGACAGCGCCATTAAAGAGTATCTGGCGCACATTGAGTGTTGCGCTTGCTGCGAAGCCGGGCGAGAAGCTCACCGGTACCAACTGTCCCGTCGGCTTTGGCGTGGTCGAGTCGATGGCCTTCATGAAGCTGTAGAGAAATACGTCGGGAAAGAACGTCACCGGCTTGTCGATCATGTGTGCGTACTGGCCCTCAATATCGACCGCGGGCATAGCGTTGCCCCAGGCTTCAAGCACGCGCGCGTCGGCCCGCTTTACCTCGAGACGTGCCGTGGTAAGATCGGGGTTCTGCTTCATGGACATCCTGACGGCGTCCTGGAGCGAAAGACGCTGGGGGGTTTGAGCCCGTGCCATCGCGACGATGCTCACTGCCATCATGAGTATTGGAATGTACGACAGGGTTGGTGTTCGGTGCAGATTCATGGAATCCTCGATGAGATGTTCAACGATGTTCTACAGCTGCAATCATGGTTCTGCCTTGCGGAGTACAGATGGCGTCAAAAAACAACTCATTGGAGAGCTTCAGTGTTTTGAGAAGGTCGATGCCCATGGACTCCTTCCACAGGGCGTACTCGTTGTCAACGCGCAACATCAGCGCGGTGGCGCTCGACCACAGAATGATGCCGACGTCAACAGGATTGAGATTGGGGCGGAGAATTTCCTCCTCAACCCCGCGGCGAAAAATGGCGTTCACCGTATCCCAGATCCTGCGGTTGAGAAGTGTGCAGCTCTGTTTCATCTCTTCCGAGACCTGCTTGTGGAAATGCGGCGACTGGAGAAAGTGAATCATCCTGAAGTGCTCGCGATGGTTGTTGAAGAACGCGAGGTAGGCATCCCACAGAGCGACGAGCTTCGTCGCCGTCGAGTCGGTTGTCGACGCTCTCACCTTAAACATCTCGTGGAGGATCTCCAGCCCTCGCATGATCACAGCGAGGTACAAATCCTCCTTGCTCTTATAGTAGAGGTACAGCGTCCCCTTGCTGAGCTCTGCTTTTTCAGCGATCTCATCCATCGTTGCGACGTTCAGGCCTTTTTCGAAGAATACTTTCTCGGCGGCGTCAAGAATTTCCTCCCTGCGTTGCTCCTTTTCACGTTCCTTCCGCTCTTGAATTCCCATTTTTGACTCTCGTGTAGTGAATGACTGATGGTCATTAAATACGTGGAAGTATAGAAAAAAGTTATGATGGAATCGACTTCTGCGAAAGGTCTTCCCGATTTGGATGATTATTTCCGGAAGTTATTGGAAATCAAGGCGTTCTGCGATTTTGCGTTTCGGCCGAAAAATGGATACTTTTCGCTGACAATGAGCAGCCTCCGCTACAAAATCGGTTTCAGTTACTTTCTCCTCGTTTGTGTTACCCTCGCCTCCAGCGTCGTCGCACTCTATAATTTTCTTGAGATCCAAAGTTCGGTCGGCCAGATGATGCGGGAGAACTACCAGGGAGTTCTTGCAGCCCAGCAGATGTCCAAGGCACTCGGCCAGCAGCAGCAAGTGCAGGAGGCCTCGATCTATGTCAGTGTCCCCGTGCCCAATGTGGGGCAGCAGGTCGAGACGAGCTGGAAGGACGAGTTGAACTCTGCGCGGAGCGTCTTCGCACGGAACAGGGATGATTTTATTCTCTCGTACAGGACGGCGACAGAAAGCGTGCTGGTGGCGCCCAAGTCCCCTGTGCTCGACAGCATTTTTGTTGCCTACACATCCTACCTTGGAAAATCCGATACGCTCTTCAAGATCCTTGAAATCCGGAGCAGGCGGAGCACGGCACGGTCATTCTATGAACGCACACTGAAGCCGCTTGTCCAGACGCTCTCGGGACAGTGCTCGCGTTTCCTCCAATTCAATCAGACGGCAGTCGCTTCGGCAGACACGCGTGCGCGCGAAGCATCGAACAACGCCGCATTCACCGTTCTCTTCACGTCGATCTTCGCCATTGTGCTCATCTTGTTTGCAAGCGTGCAGATCACGAGGACGATTATCCGTCCGGCTGAAAAACTGACCGAGGCCGCTCGTCGAATCGGTCAGGGTCAGCTCAATCAGAAAATCGACATTACGACCAACGACGAGATCGGCGAGCTGGGCATCGAGTTCAACAAGATGACCGAGCGGCTGCGTTCGTACGAAGAGATGAACGTCTCCCAGCTTATCGGCGAAAAGAAGAAATCGGAGGCGATCGTCGCGAGCATCCCGGATCCGGTCATCATGTCTGACCAGGGGAATCACGTGCTGCTGATGAACCAGGCAGCGCTTCGGCTGTTGCAGGTTCACGGGACCGACTGGCAGGGAAAACCGATCGGTGAAATCGTTTCGGATGAGCGGTGGCTGGCACTGATGGGTGGCAGCGGCGAGGCTGATGAACTGTCGACCCAGGAGACAATCCTTTCCATACAGCAGCAGGGGCAGCAGCCGTTGTATTTCAGACCGCGGCAGACAACCATCATCGACGAATCAAAAAACGTTCTTGGTGTTGTCACGCTGCTGCAGGATGTCACGAGGTTCAAGAACCTCGACAGGATGAAGTCTGAATTCATCGCCACCGTATCGCACGAGCTCCGCACGCCGCTCACCTCGATCAACATGGCGATCGACATCCTATCGCAGGATGTTCTCGGCAAGATGAACGACCCGCAGCGTGACATGCTTGCGACGGCGAAGGACGACTGCGAGCGTCTCACGAAGCTCGTCAAGGAGCTTCTTGACATGTCCCGGCTCGAATCCGGAAAGTACGAACTGCGCAGTGAGCAGATCAATCTCCGGCTGGTTGTCGACGAAGCTCTCAAACCGCTCCGCCTTCAGTTCAGGGAAAAAGGCATTCACCTTGAGACGGACATCCCCGAAGCCACACCGGAAGTGCCGGGGGACCGCCAGCAGCTTTCGTGGGTGATCGCCAACCTTGTCAGTAATGCGCTGCGCTATACACCCACGGATGGGACGGTGACAATTCACTCTGATTTACTTGAAGATTCTGTGCGAGTTGCCGTCAAGGACTCCGGTCGGGGCATACCGCCGGATGCCGTCGAAGTGATTTTTGACAAGTTTGTTCAGATCAAGCGATCGACCGACTCGACTCCGGGAAGTGTCGGACTGGGCCTGGCGATTGCAAAAGAAGTTGTGGAAGCGCATGGAGGGAAGATCTGGGTGGAGAGCAGCATGGGGCAGGGAAGCACATTCTATTTCACGATTCCGCGATCGGAGAGAAGTTCCTGATGACACAGCCGGTTCCAAAAGTACTTGTTGTCGATGACGAACCGAACATTCTTAAAACGATGGGGGTCTGTTTCAACGCCATCGGATATGAGACGTATCTTTTTTCAAAGCCTCAGGATGCACTGGCCGCGCTGCACAGGGAGAATTTCGATCTTGCGTTCGTGGATCTGAAGATGGCGCCGATCGACGGCATGGAAGTGCTCGCGGAAATCAAAAAGTTTTCCGCGGACACCACGGTCATCATCGTCACCGCGCACGGTTCAATTGACACGGCGATCGAGGCGGTGAAGCGCGGCGCGTATCACTACCTCCAAAAACCGTTCGACTTCAAAGAACTGCAGTTGTTTGCCCAGAAGGCGTGGGAGTATCATCAGCTTTCCCATGAGGTGCGGGAGCTTCGAAGCCAGCTCGATCGCGAGCATGGAACCGGCGAGTTGATCACCCGCAACCGGGACATGCTTGCGCAGATCGACCTGGCCGGCCGGGTTGCAGACAGCACGATCTCCGTCCTTATCGAGGGAGAAAGCGGAACGGGCAAGGAGCTCTTTGCGCGGTTCATCCACGAGAAGAGTTCGCGCTCGCAGCTGCCGCTCATCAAGGTGAACTGTGCGGCGATCCCGGAACAGCTGCTCGAGAGTGAATTGTTCGGTCATGTGCGCGGGGCGTTCACGGGAGCGGTGAAGGATCGTCAGGGACGGTTTGAGCTGGCGCATGGCGGTACGATTTTTCTCGACGAGATCGGCGATCTCTCGCCCGGAATCCAGGGAAAACTTCTGCGTGTCCTTCAGAGCAAGGAGTTCGAGCGCCTCGGCGAAAGTGAAACGCGTAAGGTGGATGTGCGGGTGATTGCGGCGACGAACAGGAATCTTGAAGAGGCGATGAAGGAAGGGGGGTTCCGTGAAGATTTGTTTTACAGGCTCAATGCGGTTCGGTTGAAGCTCGTTCCGCTTCGGGAGCGTCCTGAGGATGTTCCGATACTGATCCAGCATTTTGTCAAAATGTTCTCGAAGGGAACTCCTGTGGAGCTCTCGCCCGATGCGATGAAGGCATTCCGCGCGTATCGCTGGATGGGAAATGTGCGCGAGCTCGAGCATGTCATAGAGCGTTCAGTCTTGCTGGCGCAAAACGGAGTTGTCGAGCTCACTCATTTGCCTGAGGAAGTACGGACAGCGCTCGATCAGCCGGGTGATACGCGTTCACTTGAAGAGATGGAGAGACTGCACATCAAGCGTGTTCTTCAGCAGGCTAAGGACTATGATGATGCAGCGCGGATTCTTGGGATCGACCCTGCCACGCTCTGGCGCAAGCGCAAGAAATACGGACTTTGAATTCCCTTTTTCGTATTGCAATTTGCAAGATGCGGCAACATGTTGATTAGTAATGTGTTGCGACGATATTGCAAAGTTTTCCGTGTTTGATAGTGCAGAGTACGGTTTTGCGCCCCCGTAGAACCCTCAATTGCCGCTGTGGCTGCCTAATCCGACGGGAAAAGGCCACTATACGTGGCATACGGATTGCCCCTTGAAGTGCCAGATAATCAACCGAACCCCGGTAAAAAGCCGGGAGTTCGCCCCTAACGCTAATAGTGGGAGGAGGTATGGCAGTCAAAGTTACTACCATGAACAATCTGGAAATTGCCGTCGTTGAGCCGCGTGGATCCTTGATTGGCGGCGAGGAGACGGATGAACTCAAAGCCAAGGCCCGCGATCTGCTGGAGCAGGGGAATCGCAAGTTGGTTTTGGATTTGGGAGGTGTTTCCTACATCAACAGCTCTGGTATTGGCGCCCTGGTTGGGATTCACACGATGTACACGAAGGCAGGCGGCAAGATCAAGTTGTGTGAAATGGGAAAAGGTGTTCAGAATGTTTTTGTTATAACCCGTCTTGCGAGCGTCTTCGATCTCGAAGAAACCCGTGATGCGGCCGTGAAGAAGTTCTAGCGGCTGGGTTGTCGCCGCCGGAGCGGGGTGTTCTTCATGTAGTGGCACATGCAATCGTTGTCGGTAGTCGTTCACTCATCACATAATCAAAAGGAGTACATATGAAACAAGGTGTTTTCATCACAATCGTGCTCGTTCTCGCGGTGGTTGCCGCCTACTTCATCTACGAATACGGTCTTCCGGACTACATCAAAGACGGTGGTCCGCTTGTCATCGGTTTGATTGCGATGACGATCATGGTTGTCACGTTCATCTTCGAGCGTATTTTCTCCCTGCGCAAGGCCCAGGGTCGCGGCTCGCTGGCCGTGTTCCTGAAGAACGTCACGCAGGAAATCAACAAGAGCAACATCGACGGTGCGATTGCCGCGTGCGACAAGCAGCGCGGGTCATGCGCCAACATCATCCGGACGGGTCTGGACAAGTACAAACAGCTCGTGCACGAGGGTGATGTGAAGGGTCAGAAGGAAATGATGGCGGAAGTTCAGCGCGCCATTGAAGAAGCGATGCTGCTTGAAGTACCGTTGCTCGAAAAGAACCTCGTTGCGCTGTCCACGATCGCCTCGGTTGCCACGATGTGGGGTCTGCTTGGAACGGTTATCGGTATGATTCGTTCGTTCCGTGCCATGTCCAAAGGCGCCTCGGTTGACGCTATCCAGCTCGCCCTCGGTATTTCGGAAGCACTGGTCAACACGGCTGGTGGTCTGATTGCGGCTATCTGCGGTATTCTTGCGTACAACTTCTTCACGACAAAGGTTGACAACTTCACGTACATGATTGACGAAGCCAGCTACTCGATCGTCCAGTCACTGGCAGAGAAAGTTCCTGCAGGAAAATCAAAGTAAAGTGAGGGCAAGCCATGCCGAAAATCAAGAAAAAACGCGTCGGATTTAAGATTGACATGACGCCGATGGTGGACGTGGCCATGTTGCTGCTCACGTTCTTCATGATGACGACTCAGTTCAAACCACCCGAGGAAACGCAGATCACGCTCCCCGCGTCACACGCGCCCTTCAAGATGCCTGAAACAGACATCATGACGGTGACGGTGAACAAGGAGGGGCGGGTGTTCCTTGGAGTGGACTCTCAGCGGTTGCGCGCACAGCTGTTCGGCGAACAGAACAAGCTGCGTCCCGCCGTTGAAGTCGACCGCAAAGCTCTCCACGATCTTCTGATTCAGGCCCGTATCTCGAATCCGAAGCTTCGCACGCTCGTCAAGGGAGACAAAGACGCGCCGTTTGGACCAGTCGAAGACATCCTCGACATCCTGCGTCAGGTGAACATCACGAGATTCAATCTCGTCACGGAACTTGAAAAATCCTAATTAATGGAGTCTATCTATGTCAGCCGTTGAGAGTGGTGGTGAATCGAAAAGTCATGCTCGCGGTGGTAAGAAGCACAAGAAGAAACGCCGCCTGAGCATTCGTATCGATATGACGCCAATGGTGGACGTGGCTTTTCTTCTGCTGACGTTCTTTATGCTTACGACGTACTTCAGTAAGCCACAGACAATGGAGCTGAACCTTCCGAAGGACGACAAGGCGCAGGTCGAGGTTGCGGAATCGAACCTTATGACGCTGCGTGTTGCCTCCGACGGAGCCATTTTCTGGAACGTTGGCACAGAGGCCGCACACTTCATCGAGATGAAGGACCTGAGAAAGTTTCTGGAAGACAAGAACAAGGAAAATCCGAAACTGATCACGCTCCTGAAGGTCGATCGAGAAGGCAAGTACAACATGATGATCAAGCTGATGGATGAAATTGCCATCGCGAAGGTAACACGTTTCAGTCTGGCGCCCATGAATGAGTTCGACAAGCGTCAGATTCAAAAAGCAAGGGCATCGTAAGGAAGGAGCATGCCTATGGAACAATTCGAAGTCAAATATAGAACCGACTACGGTGCCGCCGAGCTCAAGAAGATTTACCGCAAGTACATGTCGATAGCGCTCTCCATCGGACTGGCCTTCCATTTTATGGGAGCCGGCACCTACTGGGGAGTGATGTATCTATCGCAGGAAAACGAGCCGAAAGGCACAGTGAAACTCATTCTAAAGTACCAGGACCTGGGTCCGCCACCGTCCATGACGGACGCCATGGCAGCCTCGGTGACCGCCGCAAGTGCGGGCGTGAAGCCGAGCGTTGGTATCCCGGTTCCGGTGCCTGATGCAGAAGTAAGCCCCGAGCAGACGATTGCGACGCAGCAGGAAATGAGCGCGCAAACTGCACCCGTCGATCAGGGTCCGGGCGGCGGAGCAAACGTCGAGAAGGAAATCAAGATCGAAGAAGACGAAGCTCCTCCGGCAGATTACGTCCCATACGAGAAAGCCCCCGAGGCCGTGAAGCAGATTCAGCCGAAGTATCCTGATCTTGCGACGCGCGCCGGTCTGGAAGGCACCGTGTGGGTAAAGATCTGGGTCGATAAGGAAGGCAAGCCGAAGAAGGCGGTTGTTCAGAAGAGCGATGCGGAAATCTTCAACCAGCCTGCGACGGAAGCTGCCATGCAGTGGATCTTCACGCCGGCAATGATGAAGAATGGCCCGGTTTCTGTCTGGGTCTCCATTCCGTTCCGGTTCAAGCTGCAGGGGAAGTAACGTGTAAAGGGCGTTTCTTTTCGCCCGCATCGATTTGACATGCGGTGGTGTACAAATTCCCGCGTTGGCGGCTGGCTTCGTTGACGCAGTGTCCGTTCACGACACGAAAAGGGAAAGGAACACACTCATGGAACGATTCGATGTGCAGTACTCGAAGGACTACGGCGCGCCCGAGCTGAAACGACTTCAGGCGAGATACTCGCTGGTCGGGCTTCTGGGCGCGCTCGTGTTGCATCTGATCGGCGTTGGGACGTATTGGGGATCGGTGCTCCTGAAGGGTAACGAGAGATATGTTACCCTCGCACCAACGGAGATCTCCTGTTCTTTCTCCCCGTTCTCGCCCCCGCCGAGGGTGGTTGTCACGACAGAGTCTGGTCCGGGTGGGTCAAGGACACGGTTCGGCATTCCGGTTCCCATTCCAGATTGGAAAGTGGATCCGGATGTTGAGTTTCGAAAGCAGACTGATCCGGACCCGGCTCCTGTTCCTGGTGATCCTTCTTTAGTGCCGGGTGGGGGCCAGACGATTCAGAGAGAACCGACCGAGCCGCCGCCGGAGTTTGTCCCGTTCGAAGTAGCTCCTTCGGCTGTGAAGCAGGTTCAGCCAAAGTACCCGGATCTTGCGACGCGGGCCGGCCTCGAAGGCACGGTATGGGTGAAGATCTGGATCGACAAGGAAGGCAGGCCGAGGAAGGCTGTCGTGTTGAAAAGCGATGCAGACATCTTCAATCAACCGGCAGCGGATGCGGCAATGCAATGGGTGTTCACCCCGGCGATGATGAAAAGCGGCCCTGTGCCAGTCTGGGTTTCGATTCCATTCCGGTTTACGTTGCAGGGGAAATAGACCTTGAAAATCTCGGCACTCTCGACCATTCTGGGATACGGCATGGCCGGCGTCATGGGGCTGGCCGGGATTCTGATTCTCTCCGGCGTGCTCATGACGCAGGGGATATCAGCACAAGCCCGTACGATCTTCGGTTGCGTTCTGGTGCTTTACAGCGTCTATCGTTTCGTGATGACGCGCCTGCGGGCCAAACAAGCGGAGAATCCCGAAGAATGAAATCCGCGATCTTGTGTTCTCTCATGGCTGTTGCTGTTCTTGTCGGGTGCAACAGGCGACAGGGATCGGACATTCGTCACGGAGCGTTGCATGTCGTGGCGACGGAATCACATCTGACGCTCGTCCAACGCCTGGCTTCGGACTATTGCGATCTCTTTCCCGGCGTGACGGCGACGGTATCGGGAACATCAACACGCGGTGCAATCGTCGACCTCGTCAATGGCAAGGAACATTGTATTGTCGTCGACCGCCGATTGAACGAGGAAGAACACAAGGCGGCTGACAACGCCGGTCTCGTCATCGGTGAGAATGAAGTTGCCCATGATGCCCTGGTAATCGTTGTGAACCAGCAGAATGCCCTGGCTTCGCTTTCGACCGCCGAGCTCGAGGCAATTGTTGCCGGTCGGACCAGGCTTTGGCCGAATGTGCCGGCGTCAAAGCTCCACGGTGCGATCGAGATATGCCTGACAGGCCGTAATTCCGGCCTGTATGAACTGTTGACGCGCACCTTCTTCAAGCTACCAACCGACGTGCCGCTCACGGCCGTCGCTTCTTCGCAGGACAGTGTGCTCCAATATGTGGCAGCAAACCCGGAAGCCCTGGGAATTGTTTCGTTCGCAATCTGGAAAGACACTACGCAATCTGTCGCTCAGCGATGGAAGAAAAATGTCCGGACCGTCGCCCTCCTCGCAAAAGGAGATGACGGTGTTGAGACCGCTGTGAACGCAACACAGCGCAGCATTTACGACCAAGTCTATCCGCTGACGTATTCTCTCTTTGTATTTACATCGGAGAAGATACCGGGCACAGGGTACGGGTTCAGTGCTTTTGTAACAGGAGAAGTCGGACAAAGAGATTTTTTGTACGCTGGACTCGTTCCCAAAATCTTGCCATATCGGACCATTCAACTCACACAGGAATAGGTGTAGAATGAAAAAGCTCGTAGCTGGTGTCATCGTTTCGTGTCTCGTGTTTGTGTCGGGGCTCTGGGCACAAGCGCAAATCAATGACGCAAAAGAACTGCTGAAACAGGGCAAAGCGAAGGAGGCTATCGGACTCCTCAGCCAGGTGATTCAAACGGCCCCGAAGAACGTTGACGCGTGGCAATTGCTTGGACAGGCATACATCAAAGCCTCAAACCTTGATTCGGCAAAGATTGCCGCACAGCGCGTGATCTCGATCGATGAGAAGAACGTCAACGGCTACCTGATGCTTGCGGGCATCGAGGAATCGCAGAAAGACATCAAAGGCGCGTATGCCACGCTGACGACAGGCCTCCAGGAAAAGAAGGGGGATGCACAACTGCTGATCACGCTCGGCGGATTGCTGCTCCGGGCGGACTCGGTCGATCGTGCCATCGTGGTCCTGACCCAGGCAAAGGAAGCCTCGCCGAACTCTGCAACAATCTACGACAACCTTGGGGACGCATACAACAAGCAGGGGGTTCCGGCGTTCGCGATTACACAGTACGAAAAATCTACCGAGCTCGATTCATCGAAGGCGGAAGTGTACATCAAACTCGGCAAGCTCTATTATAAGGAACGGCGCTACAACGACGCAGCACGGGCCTATGCACGGGTTGTCGTGCTCGATCCTGCCGACAAGGAAACGTTGCTTGAGCTCTGCAAGATGTACATGGCCTCGCGGCCGAAGCAGTACGACAATGCGGCAAAATATCTGAAACTTTACACGCAGCGATTCCCGAAAGAGACTGAACCATGGTCGATGTACACTGAAGCGTTGTTCAGCCTCCGCCAATTCCCGGAAGCCCTTGATGCCGCCAACCAGGTTCTGAAAGCGGATCCAAGGAATGGCAAGGCCCAGCGCTACCTTGCAACGGCGCAGTTTGCCCTGAAGAAGTACAAGGAGAGCGTCGAGTCGTACAAGAAACTGCAGACTCTCGATACGATGAAGGTTGACGACTGGATGAGAATGGGCGATGCGAACATGGAGCTGAAGCAGATTCAGCCCGCCGTTTCCGCATATGACGAAGTGCTGAAACTAGATCCGAACAAAAAGGATGTCTTCAACAAAGCTGCCGCTGCGTATATGTCCGATGGAAAATACGCCCTTGCAGCAGCGTTGTTCCAGCGGAGGTTCAGCATTGACTCTTCGTCGGCCGCGTTGAGCTCGTACCTGAACTACGCTTCATGCAAAATTGCCCTGAAGGAATACGATTCTGCACGTATCGCATACCATACGTTTATCAGCCGGAAATCGGACTATCCGGCAGCTTGGCTGGGACTTGCGCATGCTTTGCTGCTCATGTCTCCCGACTCCCTCCAGCATGCGAAAGCCGCCTACGAGGAATGGCTGAAGCTGATTCCGACGGCAGAAGAGAACAAGTACAAGAAGGATCTTGCAGAAGCCTACAAGAACATAGGCGTTGCATACCTTGTGGACAAGAAATATGAACCGGCTATTGCACCGTTGAAGAAATCGTTGCAATTTGTCGAGACGGATGCGGATACACACCTCCGGCTAGGCCAGGCGTATGCCATGACGAGCAACAAGGAGGAGGCAATCAAGGAATACAAGACTGCGTTCAAACTCGACCCGAAGAACAAGGATGCAAAAAAGGGACTCGAGTTGATGGGTATTCCGGTCGATTAATTCACAGGGAATTTCAAGAGAAGGGAATTTTAGTATGGCAGATCAAAGTGCAGGACCGAAACCATCAGAGAAACCGGTGACAGGGTACTATGTCTTTATGGGATTGGTTCTCGTGATACTCGTGATCATCGTAGGATACGTAGTGCATTCATATCTTGCAGGTTGAGAGCATAAACCAACAACTCTTTTATTGAAGAAAGGGCGCATACGATGAAGCACAGACTGCTCGGCATTCTCACGATCGTGATGTTGGGGCTGACGGGGTGCACCAAGAAAGAACCCCTGCCACCGATCACGGACTGGGACAGGAATCAGGATCCATACTTCAAGGTTCAGTTCGATTACCCCAAGGGATGGTTCAAGGGAGGGGAATCCGGCAAGATGACGTTCACCTCGTCGGAAGCCGCCGTGGGCAAGTTCTTCGATCCAACGTCCAAGGAAGCACCGGACGGCGCACAGATCCTTGTGAGCTACGAAAAAGAAGACACGCTCAAGACGCTTGAGGGGTTCGTGCAGGATGAGCGAACGGATCTTGGTTCTTCGGGATTTGATCTGAAACCCGTCGAGCAGGCCTCGGTTGACGGCACTCCCGCCATCAAGTTCAGTTACAGCGGGCGCTACAACGACAAGACTGTCATCGCGGCAACGCGCGTCTTCATTCTCAAGGACTCGATCCTCTACAAGGCAACGTTCTGGGGCTTCAACGATTACTACGAGCCATACAAGGTCGCGATCGATACCTTCATCTCCACTGCTCGCCTGCCGCGGGCAAAGGGTGCAAAGGTCGATGAATCGATCCCGTCGACAACGTATGAGACCCTCAAGAACGCCACCCTCGAGATCGCGTATCCTAGCAACTTCAACCCAAGCCAGCCTGCTCCGAAAGGAGAAGTGCTCTTCACGTTGACGCTGCAGGGTTATCGCAACGATTCCAACCTGCTGGTCGATGTTCGGCCGGCGAAGAAGCTGACGCTCGAGAAAGTCGTCGAGCAAAATACAAAGTTCTACAAGCCGACCTCCACCAATTCCACGACGATCGACGGCAACAAGGCAACGTACCTCAGCTACTCGATGACAAAAGACGTGGCGAGCCGTGCGTACTTCATCGTGAAGAATGACAAGATTTACCGAATCATCATGAACTACTACAAGCCGTCGGAAAAAGATTTCCTGCCGGCATTCGAGAAATCTGTCAACTCACTCAAGATCAAGTAACGAGAAACGCTTGTTCGGTTTGTACAAAGGCTGTCCTGCTCATCCGGGACAGCCTTTTTGTTTTCTCGGCGCGGAATCCGGATTGAACGGCGTGTTTCACAGGCGTCCTCGATTGTCGCAAAACGTTGCGCCAATGTTGCAGATTCCTGCCAAATTTGAAGGAGAGAGTTCCTGATTTTTGGAAACGACAAGAAAATCCTGTTGCGTCAGTAGAAATAATAGTGTAAGATAGACCCGCCTCAGGAAGGAAAGCCGGGGTAGAAATACTCCGGCTTTCCTATTTTTGTGGTATCGAGCCGAAACGTTGTCCTCTGAAAGTTCCGACATCTCATCGACTCCGCATGGAGTCACCCGTTTAGCGACCAGCCGGCCGCGCGTCCTTGGCTGGCTTCGCAGTGCCGCCATTCTCGACGGAGATTGGGGTACCAGCGTTGCTTACGTCATGGGCATTGGTTTTGCCCTGGCGGGATATGGCAGCTTCTGGCATCTCACCGCCATGATGGCTCTCACCTCCCTCGTTGCCATTAATTACATCACGATCTGCAGACTGTATCCGAACGGCGGCGGCGTCTATAGTTCCGTCTACCACAGGTCCAAACTCCTGGCGGTTGTCGGCGCACTCCTGCTCGGGGCGGACTACATCGTCACCATGTCGCTTTCCGTTCTGGATGCCTGCCATTATTTTGGACTCGGACAGCCTGTCCTGTGGGCGATCGTCGTCATCCTGACGATCGGGGGGCTCAACTGGTTTGGCCCCAAACACTCAGGCGGGTTGGCCCTGTTGATCACGGCGTTTACCCTTGTAACCTTGTTCGTCGTGATCGTTGCGTCTGCTCCGACCGCCATCACGTCGGCCCGAATCGATGCTCCACAGGGCGGATTGCTGCATAACTGGGGGATTTTCACAGGGTTCATCCTCAGTCTTTCAGGCATCGAGGCAATCTCGAACATGACGGGTCTGATGAAGGATCCGACCAGGGATTCGCGCAAGGCGATCCTGGCGATCCTGGCCAAAGTCCTCATTGTCAACGCCTTTCTCGGTCTGGCAATGCTCGCCATCAAAGGATTGAACCAGGGGGATCACCTCGAGGACATGATCCGATTCCTGGCAGAGCACTATGTGGGCAAATGGTTTGGCCTCGTGGTTGCGGCTTCGCTTGGTGTGCTCCTGATCTCCGCCGGAAATACCGCGCTCAACGACCTGATTTCCATACAGTTCCTCATGTCTGTTGATCGTGAGCTTCCCTCTTCGCTGAGAATTCTCAACCGTCACGGTGTGCCCGTCATCCCGCTTGTCGTTGCGACGACGATTCCTATCGTTGTGTTGCTCCTCATCGGCGATGTTGAAATGCTCTCGCACCTCTACGCGATCGGCCTCGTGGGGGCGATGACGATCAATCTCGGCTCGACGGCGACCGACAAGACGATCAGTCTTAAGAAGTTGGTACGCGGCTTCATGATGGTCTCGGCGACCGTCCTGCTGCTGATTGAATTCTCCATCGCCGTCAACAAAACACAAGCAGTGATCTTCGCTTCATCGATTCTCGTGGCCGGACTGGGAGCCCGATCCATCGCCCGACGCCGGTACCGCGAGCTGCCGCCGGTGCCCGAAGCTGCAGAGGCTGCCATACCCGTTCCGCAGCGCAAGCTTCGTGCAATCCCAAGCACCAAGTATCTCCTGGCTATGAAGGATATGAACGAGAAACTTCTCCGGTTCTCCATTGAGGAGGCCAAGGCGCGCAACGCACTTCTCTTTGTCCTGAGGGTGAAGGAAATTGCCGTCGGTGCGCTGCCTGCACAACTCGATATGCCGACCAACGGGCAGGAACGCGCCATCGAGCGCATCTGCTACGATGCCGGCATTGACTACCGGTCGCTGAAGATCCCGAGCTACGATGTCGGCTACACAATCGCAGAACAAGCGGCGACGTTTGGCGTTGAGAGAGTTATCATCGGTGCTGAAAAGCGAAGCCGCCTTGAATCCGTTCTGAAGGGGAGTGTGATGCGCTCGCTCAGCAGCCTGCTTCCGGATGAGATTCAACTCGTCATCTTCGGCGGTTGACGCGCCGCCTCACTGTCCGTTCTTCCCTCCGCAGCGATTTTCCCTTGGACATTCACACAATAATTACTAACGTTCGCAGAGTTTTACAGCTGCAGTCCGTATTGACTTCCCGTCTTTATTCTAAGACAGCCCGACCCCGGGCGTGAAGATTCGCTTTCGTTCCATCGTTGCCGGACTTGGAAAATCCCCATCAATTATTGCGGGACACGAAATGGCGATCCACATCTTCCGTAGAAAGACTCTCGACCGCATCGCAGCAGACGCCGAGAGCTCAACCGAAGTTCATCTGAAGCGATCCCTTGGCGCAGTCGATCTGATCTCGCTCGGCATCGGTGCGATTATCGGCACCGGCATCTTTGCCGTCATCGGCACGGCGTCGGCCGGAGGACCGAGTCATCTTGGCGCCGGTCCGGGCGTCATGCTCTCCTTTGTGCTGACGGCGGTCGCCTGTGGATTTTGTGCGCTGTGTTACGCCGAATTTGCAGCGCTTGTCCCGATATCGGGAAGCGCATACACCTACTCCTACGCCACGCTCGGTGAAATCATAGCATGGATCATCGGTTGGGATCTCATCATCGAATATGCTGTCGGTAATGTTGCTGTAGCGATCGCATGGGCGGCATATTTTCACCAGCTTTGCGACGGATTGGGGTTGCATATCCCGGCCTGGCTGGCTGTCGATTATCGTTCGGCTCACCAGGCAGCCGAAGCGGTTGTTGCCGCCGCGGGATCGATCTCACCGGACATCGCGCTTCCGTACGAAGCGTGGCAGACGCATCCGACACTGCTGGGAATTCCAATCATCTTCAATTTCCTGGCAATCGCAATCGTTGCGCTTGTGACATGGATACTCGTCATCGGGATCAAGGAATCCTCGCGTGCCAACAACATCATGGTGGCGCTGAAGCTTGTGATCCTTGTGTTTTTCATTGGCGTGGGGGCGTTCTATGTCAAACCGGCGAACTGGACGCCGTTCATGCCGAACGGATTTGCGGGCGTCTGGACGGGAGCAAGCCTCATCTTCTTCGCCTTCATTGGTTTCGATGCCATCTCGACTGCGGCCGAGGAGTGCAAGAATCCCGGACGCGATATGCCGATCGGCATCATCGGTTCACTTGTCGTCTGCACCGTCATCTACGTGGCAACTGCCGCCGTGCTGACCGGTATCCAGCCGTGGAATCAGCTTGGCGTTGCAGATCCGCTTGCAGAAGTTTTCGCCCAACTCGGACTCAACTGGGCGGCGGGCATCGTGTCGCTCGGCGCCGTGATCTCGATGACAGCCGTCCTGCTCGTCTTCCAGCTTGGACAACCGAGAATCTTTTTTTCCATGTCACGCGATGGATTGCTCCCGAAATACTTCGCCAGGGTCCACCCGAAATATCAAACGCCGCACGTGACAACCATCTGGACCGGCGTCGTGGTTGCCGCGGTGGCATGCATTGCGAACATTAATGAGATCGTCGAGCTGACGAACATCGGGACACTGTTTGCTTTCGTCCTTGTCTGCGCCGGGATCATCATCTTGAGGTACAAGGATCCGGATCGTCCAAGGGTCTTCAAAACGCCGCTTGTTCCCCTCGTGCCCCTGCTTGGAATCGCGATGTGCTTCTATCTCATGATGGGGCTTCCGATGATCACCTGGATCCGATTTGGCATCTGGCTCGTCGTCGGACTTGTACTCTACTTCACGTACGGGTTCTGGAAAAGCCGCATGCGAGAGCGACCCACGGGAGCCATCCAATGACGGGACACCATTCGGCCGAAACCCCGCGAGGTGAGCGCCCGCAGCTTCTGAGAGTGCTCGGACTCAAAGAGGGTGTTGCCATCCACATGGGAGTGATCATCGGCTCAGGGATCTTCATCGTTCCCGCGACGATCGCCGGTCACCTCCAGGCCATGGGACCAATCATCCTCGTTTGGGTTGTTGCGGGGATGCTGACGTTGTTCGGCGCGCTCACGCTTGCAGAGCTCAGCTCCGTGCTCCCACAGGCCGGGGGACCGTACATTTATCTCAAACACAGCTTCGGCCGGGTCTGGGGATTTCTCTTCAGCTGGAACGACTACTTCATCAACAAGGCTGGTTCCGCTGCTGCCATCGCCGTTGCATTTGCGACCTACCTGGGGTACTTCATTCCTGCGCTGAACCCTTCCAATGCGATGATCAAAGGGGAGTGGTCCCTCTTCGGGCATCCGATGGAATTCTCCTTCGGTTGGATCCAGATCGTCGCCATCGCCACGATTGCGTTGGTGACATACATCAACGTGCGGGGCGTGAAATTTGGCGGCTGGGTGATGGATATCTTCACAACGGCAAAAGTTGTAGCACTTGTCGGGCTCATCCTGGCCGTGATTTTCTCGGGCAAAGGATCGTCGTCAAACTACCTGCCGTGGTGGCCGGCCGAATGGACGGGTCAGACGACAGCAGCGTTTGGATTGGCCATGATCTCGGCGCTGTGGGCGTACGACGGATGGATTGATGTGACGTTGACAGCAGGGGAGTTCAAGGATCCGCGGCGAAATGTCCCGCTCTCGCTTCTCTTCGGTACTCTGGCTGTGATTGTGCTGTATCTGTCAGCAAACCTCGCCTTCGCCTATGTCATTCCGGTGCACTCGATGGCCGGTTCGCCGCGCATCGCGGCCGATGTCGCCCAGCTTGTCCTTGGTCCGGTTGGAGCGTCGCTCGTGGTTGTCGGCATCATGTGTTCGACGTTTGGAACAACGAACGGCATGCTCCTTGGCGGGCCGCGTTCGATTTATGCCGCGGGGGCAGATGGTACATTTTCAAAAGCGTTCGGCCGGGTTCACCCCCAGCACCACAGCCCGTATATTGCGATCATTGCTCTCGGTGTATGGGGGTCTCTTCTGACGTTCAGCGGGACGTACGACCAGATTACGTCGTACGTTGTGTTCGGATCGTGGGGCTTTTACGCGATGACAGCTATCAGCGTGATCATCCTCAGAAAACGAATGCCTGATGCCGAGCGCCCGTACAAAGCGTGGGGTTATCCGTATGCGACGCTCCTGTTTGTCGGGATTGCTGCGTGGTTTATCTACAACACGCTCGTTGAAGATACGAGGAATGCAGTCATCGGCATTGTCCTTCTCCTTGCATCTCTTCCGTTCTATTATTATTGGACCCGCGCGCATCGTTCGACACAAACGGAACAATGAAATTTCCCAGACTCTCACTCACGCAATGGATCTTTGTCGGCATGGCCGCGGGGCTGCTGATCGGCTGGCTCGCCCCGGATACGGCGGTTCAACTGCGTCCGCTCAGCACCGTGTTCCTGAGGCTCATTAAGTCGATCGTTGCTCCCCTGATTTTTGCAACGCTCGTTGTCGGGATCGCGGGGCACGGAGACTTGAAGCAGGTGGGGCGGATGGGCGTGAAGGCTATTGTGTACTTTGAAGTCGTGACGACACTCGCGCTTATCATCGGGTTGGCTGTTGTGAACATCGTGAAGCCCGGCGTGGGTGCGTCGCTTCAGGCTGCGCAAGGATTAGGTGATCTTGTCGCCAAGAAACAGACCTTTGGCGACGTCCTGACACACGTGTTTCCCCAGAGTTTTTTTGAGGCAGCTGCGAACGGCGAGGTGCTGCAGGTCGTTGTCTTCACGCTGCTCTTCAGCATCGCACTGGCGATGGTGGCGAAGGAGAAACGCGTAATCCTCCTTCAGTTTTGTGATTCGCTTGCGGAGACGATGTTCAAATTCACCAACATCGTCATGAAGTATGCCCCGATCGGCGTCGCAGCAGCAATAGCCGCGACCGTCGGAAACAAAGGTCTCTCCGTTCTCATCAACCTCGGACTGCTGGTCCTATCGCTCTACGTTGCGCTCACGTTATTCGTTGTGTTCGTCTTCGGCGGAGTCGCATTGTTATTCAGGATCCCGATCAGGCAGTTCTTCAATGCGGTCAAAGAGCCGGCGCTCATCGCCTTCTCGACAACGAGCTCTGAAGCCGCGCTTCCCAAGGCGATGCTCGCCATGGAGGCCCTTGGCGTCCCGCGGCGCATCGTTTCGTTTGTCATTCCCACCGGTTACAGTTTCAACCTAGACGGTTCTTCACTCTATCTTTCCCTCGCGGCCATGTTCGTCGCACAGGCCGCTGGAATCGATCTCTCGATCGGTCAACAATGCATCATCGTTCTCACGCTGATGTTGACGAGCAAAGGCGTCGCAGGTGTTTCCCGTGCAGCCCTGGTCGTTCTTGCCGGAACGCTTGCGAGCTTCGGTCTTCCGCTGGAAGGGGTGGCAGTCTTGCTTGGCGTCGATCAGCTCATGGATATGGGGCGAACAATGGTGAACGTCATCGGCAATTGCCTGGCGACCGTTGTTGTGGCCCGTTGGGAGGGAGAGTTCAAGCCGGCCGCCTCATGAGGATCCTGAAGATTCTCGATTTTGGGATTTCGAGTTGGAAAAGTATTTTGTAAATTATTCCTACCTACGTTTTGTTTAACCTCCCTAAGTACACCATTAGTAAGAAAGGATACAGAGGGATATATGGAATTGTATCTCGTTCTTGGCATTAGTGTCCTCGGGCTCTTGTTCGCGCTGTATCTGCTGCGCGATGTGATGCGGCGTGATGTTGGAACGGAGCGCATGAGGGAGATTTCCGATGCGATCAAGACCGGAGCAGAGGCATTCTTGCGGAGGCAAAACCGCACAATTGCAGTTCTAGCAATTGCTCTGGCAGCGCTGATTTACATTCTTTACGCGTTCGTGCGCACACCGACATCGCACGATCCCGCGGCTCCTGCGGCGCTCGCGTTCTGGACAACGCTCTCGTTCGTGCTCGGCGCAACCTGTTCAGTGGCGGCAGGCTACATGGGTATGTGGATCTCGATTCGCAGCAACATTCGTACTGCTTCTGAAGCCATGAAGGGAATCAACGGCGCGCTCCAAACAGCATTGCGTGGCGGCGCGGTGTCCGGGTTCTTCGTAGTTGCGATGAGCCTGCTCGGTGTCGCAGGACTTTTTGCAATCGTGGATTACTATGGCGTCACAAAAGACCTGGAGAAAATCCCGCTTCTGATTGTGGGATATGGATTTGGAGCGAGCTTTGTTGCTCTCTTTGCTCAGCTCGGCGGCGGAATTTACACGAAGGCAGCAGATGTTGGCGCAGACCTCGTCGGAAAAGTCGAAGCCGGCATTCCGGAAGATGATCCGCGCAACCCAGCCGTCATTGCGGATCTTGTCGGAGACAATGTTGGCGATTGCGCAGGGCGTGGAGCCGACCTCTTCGAGTCGACTGCCGCAGAGAACATCGGTGCGATGATTCTTGCTGCCGGTCTCTATGCATCGAACGCGGGCTACTTTGAAAGCCGCGGCATGTCGCTTGTCAGTGTCCTGCTTTTCCCCCTCGTCGCACGCGCCTTCGGCATCATCGCTTCGGCAATCGGCATCCTGGTGGTCAAGACAAATGAGCAGGAAGATCCGATGCAGGCGCTGAACCGGGGGTACTACGTTGCCGCAGGGCTCGCGATGATCGGATTCTTCTTCGCCTCGCGCTGGCTGCTCGGGAGCGAATACTACTTCAACTTCTTCCTTTGCGGCGTGATCGGAGTGCTTACCTCGATCGCGTTCGTCTACATCACGCAGTATTACACCGATTACACCCACCGTCCGGCCGTTTTTATCGCTGAGGCATCACAGACAGGACCTGCAACGACGATCATTTCGGGACTTGCCGTCGGCATGGAGTCCACCGGCCTGCCCGTGCTCGTTATCGGAACGGCAATCGTGTCGACGTACTACCTTGGCATGTTCTCCGGCCTGGCGCACGCGGGATTGTTCGGCACCGCCGTGGGAACGATGGGTATGCTCGGAACCGCAGCCTACATCCTTGCGATGGATACATTCGGACCGATCACCGACAATGCAGGCGGCATTGTTGAAATGAGCCAGCAGTCTGAGGAAGTCCGGAAAAAGACTGACCGGCTCGATGCTGTCGGTAATACGACAAAAGCGCTCACGAAAGGGTACGCGGTGGGTTCGGCCGGATTGGCGGCATTCCTGCTGTTCAGCGCGTTCTTTGATGAAGTGCGCAACTACGGTTTTGACTTGCGCGGGATCGATTTGTCGAAGCCTGCTGTGTTTGTCGGCGCCATGATGGGGGCCATGCTCGTGATGCTCTTCTCTTCGCTCGCCATCCGTGCGGTGGGGCGTGCGGCATATGCGGTGATCAATAATGTGCGGGAGCAATTCAAGAACAATCCGGGAATCATGCGCGGCACATCGAAGCCTGATTACGGCCAGTGCGTTGATATTGTGACGAAGTCGGCATTGAAGGAAATGGTGCTGCCCGGTCTGTTGGTTGTCTTCATGACGCTTGCCGTGGGAATCGGATTCCGATGGCTGTTTGTCCTGACGGGATCGCCCGTTGACGGTGCAACCGGGGCGGAAGTTGTAGGCGGCTATCTGATGGTGGCCACGATTACCGGCATCCTCATGGCGTTGTTCATGAACAACGGCGGCGGTGCGTGGGACAATGCAAAGAAGCTTATCGAGACCGGCATGTTTGGCGGCAAGCGCTCCGAAGCGCACAAAGCAGCAGTGGTCGGTGATACAGTCGGCGATCCGTTCAAGGATACCGCGGGACCATCGCTTCACGTCCTTATCAAGTTGTTGAGCACGATTACGCTTGTGTTGGCCCCGCTGTTCATCTGATCGAGCAACGATGCGGAGTGGAGAAGCCGTCCCGAGAGATTTTCCGGACGGCTTCGCTGTTTCAGGAGGGCACTATTCGCTTGTTTCCGAGTGCAAAAACAATTAGAATTGAAGCCATAGCAGTTCACCCTCTTTGAATTCGACTGTTTATCAACAAAGGAGGTTCGTCGCATGAGCAATGAGAGTACGTGGTTATCCCGACTCCTGGTCAATAAGCCGCTCGATGCTCTGCTGAAGGAAGCAGGGGAGAGCGGGGAGCACAGTCTCAAGCGTGCCCTTGGACCTGTCAACCTCATCACGCTGGGTATTGGTGCGATTATTGGAGCCGGAATCTTTGTTTTGACAGGATCCGCAGCTGCAAACTACGCCGGCCCTGCAATTGTTCTCTCGTTTGTCCTCGCAGGCACTGCATGCCTTTTTGCCGGCCTTTGCTATGCGGAGTTTGCCTCTCTCATTCCCATCGCCGGATCGGCCTATACCTACGGCTATGCTACACTTGGCGAGTTATTTGCCTGGATTATCGGCTGGGATTTGATTCTCGAATATGCGTTCGGGGCTGCCACTGTTTCATCGGGCTGGAGCGGTTACTTCCTCAGCCTCATGAACGATATCGGCGTCCATATCCCGCCGGCGCTCAGCGCTGCCCCCGGAACGATGCTTGTCCAGATGCCGAACGGCAACTGGGAGCATCTCTCTAGAATGAAGAATTCACTGGCGGCCATGAATATTGACCCCACGACCCTTCCCCAGATGGCGGCGTCGTTCAACCTCGTGGCGTTCCTCGCCATCCTGGCAGTCACGACGATCCTCGTCATCGGGATCAAGGAATCGGCGAACTTCAATTCCGCAATCGTCATTGTGAAGGTTGGCATTGTCCTCGTGTTCATTGCAATCGCAGGAGCGTATGTGATACAGCATCCGGACACGACAATTTCGGTCAACTGGAAGAACTTCATACCACCCAACACCGGTGAGTGGGGAAGCTTCGGATGGTCGGGCATTGCACGTGCTGCGAGCGTAATCTTCTTCGCTTATATCGGATTCGATGCTGTGTCCACTGCTGCACAGGAAGCCAAGAACCCGCAGAAGGACATGCCGATCGGCATCATGGGCTCGTTGCTCGTTTGCACGGTTCTCTATATTATCGTCTCTGGTCTCCTGACCGCACTCGTTCCGTATTCCAGTCTGAATGTTGCAGAGCCTGTCGCGGTCGGCATCGACGCAACGGGGGTCAAATGGGGAAGTTACCTCGTCAAGACCGGTGCCATATTCGGATTGGGCACGGTCATGCTCGTCATGCTCCTGGGGCAGTCGCGCGTGTTCTTCTCGATGTCGCGTGACGGCCTGCTCCCGAAGTGGGCGGGAAAAGTGCATCCAAAATTCAGGACACCGTATATCTCGACGATCCTCGTCGGCATATTCGTCGCGTTCTTCGGCGCGTTGCTGCCAATCAACATTCTCGGCGAGCTCGTGAGCATCGGGACACTGCTGGCGTTTGTCATTGTGTGCGCGGGTGTCATGATTCTGAGAAAGCGCCGTCCCGAGCTGCACAGGCCGTTCAAGACTCCGTGGGTTCCCTTCGTGCCGATTATGGGCATTGTGATTTCAAGCTTGCTGATGCTCAGCCTTCCGCTCGACACGTGGATCCGGCTGGTGGTCTGGCTTGTTGTCGGGTTGATCATCTACTTCACATACGGGCGCCATCACAGCGCGTTCAGACAGGCGTAGATCTTCCACACCCATAGCGAGGCGTTGAGCCATGGCGAATCCGGAAACACCACGTGAATTCAAGCACGGACTCGGGTTGCTCGATTCGACGATGATCGTCATAGGCTCGATGATCGGGTCCGGTATTTTCATCGTCAGTGCGGATATTGCACGAACAGTTGGATCGCCCGGACTGCTCCTCCTCGTTTGGCTTATCACAGGTGTTATTACAGTTCTTGGTGCGCTCAGCTACGGCGAGCTCGCCGGCATGATGCCTCACGCAGGAGGTCAATATGTCTACCTGCGTGAGGCATATAATCCGCTCGTCGGGTTCCTCTACGGGTGGACATCCTTCCTCGTCATTCAAACGGGCACCATCGCTGCGGTTGCAGTCGCGTTTGCACGGTTCACCGCCGTGCTGATCCCCTCGCTGAGCGAAACCAACATCCTCTTCTCGATCTTCGGACTTCATATCTCAGCAGCCCAGCTGATTGCAATCGCATGTATCGCCTTCCTGACGTATGTCAATTCAAGAGGATTGAAGGAAGGGAAAACGATTCAGAACATTTTCACGATGGCGAAGACGGTTGCACTTGCCGGACTTATCCTGCTCGGCATCATCGTCGGACGAAACGCTCACGCCATCGAGGCAAACCTCGCGAACTTCTGGGCAGCAACATGGACTCACATGGAGAACGGCCGGATCGTGTCCGTCGAATCGCTCTCGGGACTCCTCCTGCTTGCCGCAATCGGGACATCGATGGTCGGTTCGCTCTTTTCGAGTGACGCCTGGAATAACATCACGTTCACGGCGGGTGAAGTGATCAACCCCAAGAAGAACATCCCGCTCAGTCTCGCCATGGGGACTGCCATTGTGACTGTTTTGTACCTCCTCGCAAACGTTGCGTATATTCTTGTTCTGCCCGTCCTGGGCTCGCCCGACGCGGCGGATCTCGTTGGAAGGGGAGTGCAGTTCGCGAGTTCTGACCGGGTGGCAACGGCAGCGGTGACGACGATCTTTGGTGAGCCGGCTGCGGTCATCATGGCCGTGCTGATCATGATTTCAACGTTTGGCTGCAGTAACGGGCTCATTCTTGCGGGTGCGCGGGTTTATTATGCGATGGCAAAAGATGGCGTGTTCTTCGCCAAGGTCGGCACGCTGAGCAATCGCTCAGTTCCCGGGACAGCACTCGTAGTCCAGGGAATCTGGGCCAGTTTGCTTTGTCTTTCCGGTACGTATGGGGACCTGCTGGACTACGTCATCTTTTCTGTGCTGATCTTCTATGTTCTCACGGTTATTGGCATTTTTATCCTGAGACGAACGCGCCCCGATGCGGAGCGGCCGTACAAGGCGTTTGGATATCCGATACTGCCGGCTCTCTACATCATCTGCGCATCGGCCATCGCCGTCGATCTTCTCTATTACAAAACGAAATACGCCGGGTCGGGTCTGGCTCTTGTTCTCCTGGGCATCCCGGCGTTCTATCTCTGGAGAATGTTCTCCCGTTCACATCAAGGAACAGCGCAGTGAATCTGAAGTATCTTCCGATTGGTGACGAGTCTCCGCGTATTATCAACGCCGTGGTCGAGCTTCCGAAGGGGAGTCGCAACAAGTACGAGTACAACATGGAACTGGGAGTATTTCAGTTGGATCGTGTACTGTACTCGTCGATGCATTATCCAGAAGCGTACGGATTTATTCCCAGCACGTTGTACGACGACGGCGATCCGATGGATGTTCTGATCGTGATCGATCAGCCGCTGCAGACAGGAATCATGATCGAAGTGCGGCCGATCGGTATCCTCAAGATGCAGGATGAGAAGGGAACGGACGACAAGATCATTTCCGTTGCCAAGGGGGATCCGACGTATTCAACAATCAGATCGGTGAAGGACCTTCCGCGGCACACACTCATCGAGATCGAACACTTCTTCACGAGCTACAAAGAGCTTGAGGGCAAACACGTCAAAAGTTTTGGCTGGCACGGCGTTACAGAAGCACGTCGTGCTGTGATGCGCGCTTCGAGAGCCTTCGCCAAAACAGTGCAGCTCCAGTACCGTGACGGCGAACCGGGGCGCTGACCGGCGTGTGCACGCCTGAAGCAATACATTTCAATCTCCGGACCGGAGCGTCCTAAGCCATGGTTCCAGCCACTCCACTTCTCTATGTGATCTTCACAGCAGCGATCATCGCGTTGCTTGTTGTCGATCTTGGAGTCTTCCAGCGGAGGCCTCGCGAGATCAAGATCAGGGAAGCCCTCGGTCTCAGCGTTGTATGGATTTCACTCGCGCTTCTGTTCAATCTCTGGATCCACGTCTGGCACGGGAAAGAAGCTGCGCTGCAGTTCTTTACAGGGTATTTGATCGAGCTTTCCCTGAGCGTAGACAACCTGTTTGTCTTCCTGCTCATTTTCATGTTCTTCAAGGTGCCGACACAGTACCAGCACAAGGTGTTGTTCTGGGGGATTATTGGCGCTCAAGTCATGCGTGGATTGCTCATCGGCCTTGGCGTTACGCTGATCATGAAGTTCCACTGGATCCTGTATCTCTTCGGGATCTTCCTTGTGTTCACCGGCGTCAAAATGGCATTTCAGGATGAAGCGGCGGAAGTGCGGCCGGAAAAGAACATCCTTGTCCGAATATTCCGGAAATTTGTTCCCGTCACCTCCGGTTATCACGGGTCGAGATTCTTCCTGAAGCTTGACGGCAAGCGCTACGCAACGCTGCTCTTTGTCGTCGTCCTTGTCGTTGAAACCACCGATCTTCTCTTTGCGCTCGATTCCATCCCGGCGATTTTCGCCATCACCACGGATCCGTTCATCGTCTATACATCGAACATCTGTGCCATCCTCGGATTGCGCTCACTCTACTTCGCACTCGCCGGGTTGATGAACTTGTTTCACTATCTCAGGATCGGACTTGCGATCGTCTTGTCGTTTGTCGGCCTGAAGATGCTCCTCGCCGCGGTCTTTCCCATCTCCATAGCGACAACCCTGTTCGTTGTTGCCGGGGTCATTCTGATTTCTGTCCTTGCTTCCATCGCGTGGCCCAAAGAGAAGGTCTAAGGGAAGTTTCTTTGGGATCCGCCGGGCATAGTTCATCGATGGAAGTCCCCGGAGCACAACGGAGTCCACGCCTTCCCTGTAAAGAAACCCACGGTTTTTCCATTGTATCTACCGTATCTGAGTGAACCGCCTGTGTCGTCTTGAGACGCCCGAGAGGAGCATCGGTATGGTCCTGCACGCAATTGGACGGGAGCCGAATGTCAAAAATGACTTCCATTTCAGGCCGTTTTGTCGTATTATCACCATATTATTTTCGCGATGTGCCGTGGCATGAGCACATGCGTCCCAAGAATGTGCTCGATGAGATTGTGAGATGAGCGTTCAGTTGAAGATGGTTAGAGCTGCAAGAATCTGTTTCAGCATACTCGTTCTTTGTGGTTCCTCCGCAGCATGGTCCATGCAGCAGGCTGTTGATGTTCCAGGGAGATTCGCCGACACACTCGCGGTTGCGTCGAAGCCCATCCACATGGCTGTACTTCCCGACTCAATCGCACACGAGTCACAGCTTCCCCCGCTGAAGTGGCACAGCATGATCTCCAATCTCCCCGGAGATTGGAAGCAGTACTACCAGATCAAGTTCCACATTGCGAACATTCCGGAATTCGTCGGCCTCGGTGTCCTCACCGCCGGTCTCATGGTGACGGACAAGGCGACGTACGAAGTGTCGGATCGTTGGTACAAGGAATCACGCACGGTCACCGATGTGAGTGACTTCTTTGTCAGCCTTGGGGACGGCAAATCGCAATTCGCACTCGCGGGAGCCTTTGCCGCATACGGACTCGTGAGCGACGACCAGCATGCACTGCGAACGGGGAGCGAGATTGTGCAGGCGGTCCTATCCTCGGGCGCGGTGGTCCAGTTGCTGAAGCACATCACAGGGCGAGAAAGTCCGTTTGTCAGAACTTCGCCGACCGGGACGTGGAGATTTTTCCCGAACCAGATTGATTACCTGCGGCACGTCCCTGCGTACGATGCGTTTCCGTCAGGACATATCTGCACGTCGATGGCGACCGTCATCGTCATCGCGGAAAATTATCCCGATGTCAAATGGATCCGGCCGGTCGGGTACGTGGTGAGCGGCCTTGTCGGCGTTGGGATGGTGAACCGGGGTATTCACTGGTACAGCGACTATCCGCTCGGCCTCGCTCTTGGTTACGTGTTTGGAATGATCGCTGTTCATCCGGATGGATTGCTCCCGGGCGGACACGTCAATGATAACGAGCCGCACGTGAGCATCGCCCCTCAGGTGAGTGGAAACGGGGCGGGTCTTTCCATGGCAGTTGTGTTTTAGCGTCATGGCTGGAGGGTTTCCTCCTGCCGCGTCATGACATGAAGTGCAGGCTTTCGGACACGCAGGGTACGAATGGAGGGAAGGAGCTTCCATCAACTCCAGGCATATACTCTTTATGATCTTTGCAACTGATTCCCGAGTCCGTCTCAGGATACTCTGCCTCGCGATCCTTCTATACGCTCCCGCCGTCGTGTGCTTCGGCCAGAGTGTGGAACAGGATCCTGTGTTTTTCGACGATCAGCAGCCGCGACTTGATCTGACGGCTCCTCTCGAGCATACCCTCGATCTCAACATCCTCAACCAGAGCAGGGACCTGCATTGGTACAGCATGTTTACCCAGGTGCCCAGCAACTGGGCCCGCAGCGCGAGCTGGTCTCTTCAATCGGAGAGTGTTCCTGCGATTGCCGGCATCGGCGTGATGACCTATGCACTGATCCGTACTGACAATGAGACCTGGAAAGCGACGCACAAACTTTACAGGACCTCACAGTCGTTCTCTGATGTCAGTAATTACGCCGTCGCAATGGGGGACGGGCGATTTCATCTCGGTGTGGCGACAGCGTTCGCGGGCTACGGCTGGCTGATGAACGATCAGAAATCGCTGCAGGTAGCAAGCCAGACGGTGGAGGCGTTTCTTGCAACAGGCATCACCGTGCAGCTTCTCAAGCGAATCACAGGAAGAGAAAGCCCTGCGGTTGCAACGCATCATGCCGGGCGCTGGAAGTTCTTCCCGCATCCTTCACTGTACAATCAACATCCTACAAGTTACTACGCCTATCCATCAGGGCACATCTCGACGGCCATGGCGACGCTCACAGTCATCGCGGAGAACTACCCGGATCAGCGATGGATCAAGCCGACAGGCTACGTGTTGACGGGGGCGCTCGGAGTTGGATTGGTCGCCAAGGGTATGCACTGGTACAGCGACCTGCCGATGGGAATTGCGCTCGGATACCTGTTCGGCAAGATTGCCGCACATCCTTCAATTCCCGATCTTGTGAAGAGAGTGGATGAGAAGGGACTGGATATTTCGGTGACACCGTGCATCGACAGCCAGGGGGGCGGAGGTATTCACCTGGCCATGGCGTTCTAGATCTCTCCAAAGAAGAAATCCTGGATAGTTCCGTGTCCCTGTTTCAAAACACCGGGGGATTCACGCCCGGATTCGTCGGTTTACGCCGCGCTCTTTACATCTGACTCTTCCTTCTTCATCAACTGCACAAGCGACGTCAGCGTCGACTTCGCGTCTCCGAAGACCATCATCGTCTTCTTGTCGTAAAACAACTCGTTATCCTCTCCGGCAAATCCTGCGCCGAGACTTCGCTTGCATATAATCACCGTTCGCGCCTGATCGGCGTTCAGAATGGGCATGCCGTAGAGAGGACTGTCTTTCTTCGTTCTCGCCGCCGGATTCACGACATCATTGGCCCCAACGATGAGCGCAACGTCTGTGTTTTGAAAATCGTCATTGATCTGATCCATTTCAAACAAGAGATCGTACGGCACATTTGCCTCGGCGAGCAGCACATTCATATGCCCCGGCATACGCCCCGCGACCGGATGAATTGCGTAGCGCACAGAGACTCCCTGCTCGATCAAGATGCCGGCGATTTCGTGAAGCGCATGCTGTGCACGCGCGACGGCCAGTCCGTATCCGGGGATAATAATCACAGACTGGGCACGCTCCAGAATGTAGGCGACGTCGTCCGGCGTATAGCGGATCACAGTCTTTTCTTCCGCCCCGGCTGCATTGACATCGTGCTTCACGGCACCGACCGCTCCGAAAATGACGTTCGCAAATGAACGATTCATCGCGCGGCTCATGAGGATCGAGAGGAAGAAGCCGGACGTCCCGTCCAGTGCGCCGCAGATGATGAGAACCTTGTTCTGAATTGCGAAACCCGTGGCCGAAGCAGCAAGGCCGGCATACGAATTCAGCAGCGACACGACCACCGGCATGTCGGCTCCACCGATGGGCAACACCATCAACACACCGATTGCCAGACCACATGCGATCATAACGTAGAAGACAATGGATGAAGCGGGATTGAAAATCAGGTACACGAACATCGCAAATGTTGCGGCGAAGAGGGCAATGTTCGAAATATTCTGAAACCGGTAGGTCACGGGGGCTCCCTTGACGAGCTCCTGCAGCTTGCCGAAGGCCATCATGCTGCCCGTGATTGTCAGGGAGCCAAAGAGAACCTCGAATCCAAGCGCGGCCATGAGGCCCGTTTCGATCTGTCCGTTCAGCGTGTGGTATTCCGCGATACCGACAAGCGTCGCTGCAAGCGCTCCGAAGGAATGCGAGATCGCGATTCGCTGGGGCATCGCTGTCATCGGCATGTAGATCGCCATCAGCGCCCCTATGATGGAGCCAACCGTTATGCCGATGATAATCCATTCGTACTGAACGATCTCGTGTCTCAGGAGTGTACCAACAATGGCGAAGAGCATCCCGATCTCGGCGTAGAACATGCCGCGCCGTGCGGACTCGGGCGAGCTCAGCGCCTTGAGCCCGATAACAAACAGAATTGCTGCAACAAGATAGCAGAGATCGAGGAGGTAGGGGGTCATGGGTGGCGGTTGTCCTGTCGTTTGAAGAGTCTGAGCATGCGATCCGTTATCATGAAGCCGCCGACGACGTTAATCGTTGCAGCGGTGACCGCAACGAAGCCAAGTGCCGTGCTCAATGCATCGTGCCCGCTGCCGGCAACGACAAGCGAGCCGACGAGCGAAATGCCGGAGATCGCGTTGGTGGCTGACATCAGCGGGGTATGCAGCGTGGGAGAGACTCTACGGATCACTTCGAGTCCGAGAAATCCTCCGAGCACAAGGATGTACAATGGATCGATGAACTCATTCATGCAGGTGTCACTTCCTTTCCCGTCAGGGCTTCTCTGACCGATTCATGCACGATGGTACCGTTGGAGGTGATCATACATCCCTTCACAATTTCGTCTGTCAGGTCCGGCTGCGTCGCTCCCTTCTGGAACAGGTGGAGCGTGAGATTCGAGATATTCTTGGCATACAACTGGCTTGCGTGTGTGGGAATCGATGCCGGAAGATTGATGGGTCCTAGGATTGTAACGCCGTTGTGGTCAACGGTCTTCCCCGCCTGCGTGAGTTCACAGTTGCCCCCCTGCTCGGCAGCCAGATCGACGATAACGCTGCCGGGGTGCATCATGCCGACCATCTCAGCAGTGAGGAGCACCGGTGCCTTCTTGCCGAACACCTGGGCAGTCGAGATCACGACGTCGATAATCGGCAACCGCTTGCTGATGATCTCCTGCTCGAGCTTTAGAAAGTCGGCCGACTGTTCACGCGCATAGCCGCCGGAAGTCTCCACGTGTTCGAACGCTGAGATGTCGATAAAGGCTGCACCGAGGCTGCGGACCTGCTCACGAACTGCGGGACGCGGATCGAACGCTTCAACCTTGGCGCCAAGACGGCGTGCCGTGGCAATTGCCTGCAGTCCGGCAACTCCCGCGCCGAGAACGAGCACAATGGCCGGAGGAACTGTTCCAGCCGCCGTCATCAACAACGGGAAGAGTTTCGGCAGACGGGTTGCAGCGAGGAGCACCGACTTGTAGCCGGCGACAGTGGCCATCGAGCTGAGGGCGTCCATGCTTTGTGCGCGTGAGATCCTCGGGATGTACTCCATTGCGTAGCTGGTGATCCGCCGGTGGGTGAAGATGGATACAACGTCGGGGTTTGAAACCGGAGCAAGGAAACCGATGTATGATGAGCCCTCACGGACAAGCTCCGCCTCGTCTTTTTTCAGAACAGGATGAATCTGGGGAGGCTGGACCTTCAGAATGAGCTCGGCGGATTCGTACAGCGCCGCCGGATTGTCAATGACGCGCGCACCAGCCTTCACGTAATCGGCATCAGGAAAGTATGACGCATCGCCGGCGCCGGACTCGACAAAGATCTCATGTTTCTCTCTTGTAAGAGAGGTGACAAGTGACGGGACGAGAGCGACACGGGTTTCGCCCGGGGCGCTTTCCTTCGGTATGCCAATTCTCACGAATGTTCCCCTGATCTTGTGGGTGGAGCGGGGGATTACGAACACAAGAACAAGAAAATGGGGGCAAAAGTTCGGAACAAGCCCCGACAGAAAGGGGCGAGGAGGAAATCACGAGAGCCTCCGGTGGCTTCAATCGCGTGATGAAACACGGCACGAAAGGGTTTGGAATTGAGTTGAGATCTGAGTTGGAGGACTTGACTTGAGGTTGGGCGAACGACGATCCGGAATTCAGAGTGATTCCGAATGCCCTGAAGTACACATCTGCTTTTCAGTGCGCCTCTTCCAAAAGACGATTTTCAAAAATAAACTGAGTTGACCGTATTGACACTTCCACCCGAAGTAACGAGATTACAGCCATCGTTCCCCCTCCCTACCGAGATGATGTGAGTTCACAGTCACGTTTGGTCATGTTCGTTGCGGATTTCTGTCGTAAGTCCAGGCCGGGTGAATTCGTGCGCGCTTGCGCA